>JAHDEF010000203.1 GCA_020628975.1 Aquimarina sp.
TAAAAATTATTCACAATAAAAACTGAGAATTTTAAATATAATTGCCATTAAGAACATTCAACCCAAAAAAATTATGATTAAATATTTTAGCCTCTACATTTCTTCAAGAGAAAATTCTACCAAATAAATAGATTCAAAAGCCCTATTTTTATCAAAAATAATTTTGAATATGTCGGCCATTAAAAGCAACTATAAAAGAATTACCGTTAAAAGTCTTATAGATATGAAAAGTAATGGAGAAAAAATCTCTATGCTTACCGCTTATGACTATACGATGGCGCATATTGTTGACGGGGCTGGTATAGATGTGATTTTGGTAGGTGACTCGGCTTCGAATGTAATGGCGGGACATGAAACTACCTTACCCATTACTTTGGATCAAATGATTTATCATGCAAGTTCCGTAGTGCGTGCTGCTAAACGATCGTTGGTGGTAGTTGATCTTCCTTTCGGAAGTTACCAAAGTGACCCCAAAGAAGCTTTACGTTCGGCCATTCGAATTATGAAAGAATCAGGTGGACACGCGGTAAAACTTGAAGGTGGTAAAGAAATAAAAGATTCCATTAAGCGAATTCTTCATGCTGGAATTCCTGTGATGGGACATTTAGGCTTAACGCCACAATCCATTTACAAATTTGGCACCTATACCGTTAGAGCAAAAGAAGATCAAGAAGCTGAAAAATTGATTGAAGATGCTTTATTCTTGGAGCGATCTGGATGTTTTGCAATAGTATTAGAAAAAATACCTGCTGATCTTGCCAGAAAAGTAGCTGAACAATTAACTATACCTGTAATAGGTATCGGTGCAGGAAATGGTGTAGATGGACAAGTACTAGTGCTTCCCGACATGCTAGGAATGACTCACGAATTTAACCCGCGTTTTTTAAGACGTTATTTGAATCTTCACGAACAAATGACAGGGGCTATTGAACAGTACATTACAGATGTAAAGAATGTTGATTTTCCCAACGAAGAAGAACAATATTAATATTTTGTAAAGCTGCGAACCTTTAAATTGATCTAATTCCTATTAGATATTCGAAATAAACATTAATAAGAATTACATCATCTTGAACTTATTTTAGGAGCTTATTAAAGCTATCAAGAATTAAGGTGTGAAATTTTTTGACACCTATAATTTTGTACTCCATTAATATATATTTTAACGGTGTAATTACAACCGTTTCAATGAAAAAATCGAGAATTGCAATTATTGATATTTTACGAGGCTTTGCTTTGCTCTTAATCGTACTTATTCACTTTATAGAACATTTTGAATTTTATAGTCCACCAAAACATCATTTTATTTTTTCCCCTGCTCAAGATGAACGTAGTCTTTACTGGGTGATGCAATTTATTAGAGGAAACGCCTATGCGATATTTGCACTACTGTTTGGGCTGAGCTTTTATATTCAAATGAATAATAAAGCAAAAAAAGGAATCAACTACACGAAAGGTTTTGCTTGGAGAATGTTTATTTTACTCATTATTGGCTTTTTCTTTTCACTGATATATCGCGGAGATATTTTACATATGTACGCCCTTTTTGCCTTACCTGTACTATTTATTTATCCATTAAATTCTAAGTTTCTATTTGTCATTTCGATACTCTTACTACTACAACTTCCGCTACTTTATAAATTTATCATATCATTCTATCAACCCGATTTTAAACTTATAGAAGCTTACCCACATTGGGCTGAAGGAAACCAATTGGCGTATGATGGTTCGTTTTGGGAAACGGTAAAATTTAATTTTTATAAAGGTCGCCATACCGCATGGACCTGGACAATTTATGTTGGACGTTACTTACAAATATGGGGGTTGTTTATTTTAGGAATTTTATTAGGAAGAATTTCTTTTTTCAAAAAGATAGAACACCAAAAAGCACTACTCATCAAAATATTCATAGTAAGCTTATTTATTGCTTTAGCTCTTGCTTTCACCACTGAAAGCCTCGTAAATAAATTCCCTATAACTGTTGAACAACAGAAAGTCACAAAAATTATATTAAATTCTTGGAAGAATATATTTGGGCTGGCTACTTATGTTTCACTAATATCGTTATTGTATATTGCTTTCCCAAAAGCTTATCTTTTTAAGCTGTTTCAAGCTTATGGAAAACTTAGCCTAACTAACTACATTGTTCAAGGTACTGTAGGTGTATTTTTGTATTACGGTTTCGGCTTAGCACTTTGGAAATATTTAGGCGATACATGGAGTCTTATTTCGGGAGTCATTTTCTTTTTAATACAAGCATATCTGTGCACCATTTGGAATAGCTATTTTTACTACGGCCCATTTGAATGGTTATGGAGGTGCTTAACTGATCTTAATTTAAAAACGCATTTTAAGAAACCACAGCAACCAATTCAATCAAAACCGCTTAATTCTTCATCATGAAAAACAGCTTTATACTTTCTATTCTAATAATAGCCACTCAATTACTAAACGCTCAAATTGACCGTCAAAAGCTTGATGTTTATTTTGATGCACTTTGTAAGAATAACAAATTTATGGGTAGTGTTGCTGTAATGGAAAAAGGAGCGCTTATTTACAATAAACAAGTTGGGTTTATTGATGACGCTAAAAATAAAGCGCCTAACAATACAACTTCATATTGCGCAGGTTCTATTACTAAAACTTTCACAAGTGTGCTCATTTTAAAGGCTGTCGAAGCGCATAAAATTTCACTTGATGAAAAATTAGCTGCTTTTTTTCCTGAAATTAAAAATGCTGAATTAATTAGTATTGAAAATATGCTACAGCATAGAAGTGGTATTCGTGATTTCACCAGAGACCCCAAAAACACAAACCTTTTTTATCAAGAAAATACGCCCAAAAATTTAGTCAAAATCATTTCAAATTACACCTCTAATTTCAATCCCAATGAAAAATTTGAATATTCAAATTCAAACTATTTATTGCTCACCTATATATTAGAAAACATTTACAATGATAGCTACGAACATATTCTACAAGAAAAAATTATTGACCCACTAAAACTTAGTCATACTTCATTTTCTAAAGAAATAAATCCCAATGAAAATGAAGCCTTATCCTTTTTTTACAATGAACAATGGCAAGAGACACCTACAACTCATTTTTCAGCAGCTATGGGGGCTGGAAGCATTGCTTCAACACCTAGTGATTTATTGAAATTTCAAAATGCCTTATTTGATGCTGAAATTATTTCTCAAGAAAACTTAACCAAAATGATGGTTTTAAAAGATAATTATGGTCTTGGTATTTTCACCATACCCTATGGAGATAAAATTGCTTATGGACATAATGGTAGAATAGACGGGTTTCAATCGATGATGTTAACTTTTTTAGACCCTAAAAAAAGTGTCGTTATTTTATCTAATGGTTTAAATTATGATTTGAATACCATTCTATTGACGCTTTTGGATGCGTCACATAAAAAAGATATTGAAGTTCCTGATTTTAAATTGATCGAAATTTCGTTAGAGGATTTATCAATACTTGAAGGAATTTATTCGAACCCCACTTTC
>JAHDEF010000204.1 GCA_020628975.1 Aquimarina sp.
CCAGCAACATTTATAATTTTTGCATCATAATCATGTCTAGACAGTGCATGTTGTATAAATAATTGGCTTAATAAAGAAAGCAATAACGCCTAAAGCAATAATATAAATTTTGCGTAAAGAATTAAACGTCTTTTTGTCTAAGGTTTCAGTCATAATTTAGTAGCAAAATTTATGACAAAGCCTGTTGTATAAGTGATAGGCCTTTTTCAGAATAATTTAAACCTAAAGCTGCTTTGTGTCCTTTTACAGACATTTTTTTCCAAGTTTTTTGGATGATATCAATTACCTTTTCATCGGTATGCTTTTGATAGAAAACTTCAAAATAATATTGTAAAAAAACCAAACATACCACATCTTCTAAACATTGCGTTTCATCGTTTCTTTTCAATTGTTTTTTTTGGAGAAGAAAAGACACTTGTTCAATTATTGATTCATTATAACCTAGTTGAATCATTATTTCCGATGTTTTTTTGGCATGAAATTTTTTTAATTCAGATCGCCATAACAAATAGCCTTTTCTATTCATCTCATAATCCGATCTAGGACTTTCCCAACGGCAAATATGCTGCGCTCTTGCAGCGATTTTTAAAGCAACGCCAGCATTAGGTTCGAATTCATCGAGTATCGCAGTCATACGTTTACCATAAATCAATTCTTTAGGTAATTGCACTCCGTTTACCAATTCAAAATTAGGGTCTTTACTATTGGCTTTATCAATAGCCTCAAAAGTTTTTGCTAGCAGTAGGTTATCCATAGGTGCAAATTTACTAATCTTTTTCTTCCGAAAATTTAAGTACACTCATTTAAAACAAGATACTTAGTTGTGAGGTAAATTTATAGTGAGATTTAGTTTTAATAGGTGAAATAAAAAATGGTCACCGTTAGGTAACCATTTGATTGATGTTTATGAGCGAATAGGTTGGTATTTATATATTAATACAATTTATTCAGCAAAACCTACGTATACCGTATCGTTTTCAATTTTTACGGGGTAAGTAGCTATAGCTTCCATATCTCCATTTAAATTGGTGCCATTTTCTAAAGAAAATGTTTTTTTGTGTAGTGGGCAGGCTACTTTTGGTATGCCTTTATCGTCACCAATCATTCCTCGACTTAATACCATTTCCATTTTATGGGGACAAAGATTTTGACAGGCATACCATTTCCCTTCACGAGCAAAGTTAAATACGGCAATTTGTTTGTCTTTATATTTGATACAAGCACCTCCATTTTTAGGAAAATCAGATGCTTTAGCTGCTTCAAACCAAACTGTTACATCTGAAGCTGCTACGGTTTTATATTTATCTAAAATATTATCCATGTTTGTTTTCTGTAATAATTAAAACTGATAGTTATTGGAATGTAGTGTCACACTACGCTGTTTTATATACGCTGTATTCAGTATAAGTGCAACACTACAAGGTACTACTAACAATTACCTACGGTTCAATTTACATTGAACTACTTCCAAGGTTCGGGCATTTTTTGATCTCTTAACGGAACAAAAACTAAATTATCATCTTCTTCATCTGTATTTACGAAATGATTAAATCGTTTCATCATTTCAGGGTCATTGATGGCTTGTGTCCATTCGCATTCAAATTTGTTGACTAGCGTTTGCATTTCTTTATCTAAATCATCAGCAATTCCTAAAGAATCTTCAATAATTACTTGTTTTAAATATTCGATACCACCTTCTAAACGATCTTGCCATGCGGCAGTACGCTGTAATGGTTTTGCGGTTCGCATATAGAACATCAAATAACGATCTAAGTATTTAACTACAGTTTCATTATCGATTTGTTCCGCTAATAGTTCAGCATGTCTTGGCGTTGCTCCGCCATTACCACCTACGTAAAGATTCCAACCACCGTCAACGGCAATTAATCCAAAATCTTTTCCTCGGGCTTCAGCACATTCACGAATACAACCTGAAACACCACCTTTTATTTTATGGGGAGAACGCATTCCTCGGTAACGATTCTCTAATTCTATTCCAAAACTGACACTTTCGTCCATTCCGTAGCGGCACCAAGTAGAACCTACACAAGTTTTTACAGTACGTAATGATTTACCATAAGCGTGACCACTTTCAAAGCCATGATCTACTAAATCTTTCCAAATTAACGGTAATTGATTTAGGGTAGCCCCAAACATATCGATTCTTACACCACCAGTAATTTTAGTATATAAATCGTATTTTTTTGCAATTTCACCAAGCGCAATCAATTTATCAGGAGTAATTTCTCCACCAGGAATTCTTGGCACCACAGAATACGTTCCATTACGTTGAATATTTGCTAAAAAACGATCGTTAGAATCTTGTATTGCATATTCTTTATTCGCTGTATCAGCATGAATAGTTGCCATTAATGAAGCCACTAATGGTTTACATAGTTCACATCCGTGTCCTCCGTTTCCATGATTATCTAGTACTTCATCAAAAGTTTCGTAACCTTTTACCTGTATAATACTATATAATTCTTGACGGTTTTGGTCGAAGTGTTCACATACAGAATCCTTAACCTCACGGCCAAGAGATTTTAAAGTGGCATTAACTAAATCAGCTACCATTGGTTTACAACCTCCACATCCAGTTCCTGCTTTGGTGTAGCTTACAACATCGGCTAAATCATTTGCTTCACCGCTTTCAATAGCGCCGCATATTTGACCTTTGGTAACACTTTCACAAGAACAAATTTGGGCTCCTTCAGGAAGATCCATAACATCGCCTAGCAATCCACCATCTTCCCCTCCTCGAGAACCTAAAATAAGGTCTTCGGGATTTTCAGGAAGCTTCATACCATTGATATAAATCTGATATAATGAATTGTAATCAGAAGAGTCCCCTACAAGAATTCCTCCTAATAATTTTTTTCCGTCTTTAGTTACATTAATCTTTTTATAGATTCCTGTGCGCTTATTTTCAAAAGTAATTTCATCTACTTCTTCTTTAGCGAAATTTAAGGCATCTCCAAAACTAGCTACATCAGTACCAATTAACTTAAGTACTGTTGACATATCAATAGCGGGTGGCATTTCGGCTTCGGTATTCCCTATGATTTGTTGAACGGCTACTTCGGCCATATCGTAACCAGGAGCAACAAGCCCGTATATCATACTATTCAATAAAGCACATTCACCAATTGCATAGATATTTGGGTCGCTTGTAAGCATTTTGTTGTTAACTACAATACCACCACGAGTACCAACTTCTAAACCACATTCTTTAGCAACTTCATCACGCGGACGAATACCTGCGGATACGACTAGCATATCTACTTTAAGCTCGGTATCGTCAACATATTGCAAACCTTCGATTGCTTTATCTCCTTGAAGAAATTGGGTTTGTTTCGATAAATGCACCTTTAAACCAAGCTCTTCAATTTTAGATTGTAGCATATCACTACCGCCTTTATCTAATTGTCTTGGCATTAATCGTGGCGCAAATTCTACCACATGTGCATTTAATCCTAAATTTTTAACTGCGTTTGCAGCTTCAAGACCG
>JAHDEF010000205.1 GCA_020628975.1 Aquimarina sp.
ATTTAAAACAGATAACGTCTTGTAAAGTTCTTGGGCACTTTTGTTTTTTCTTCTTTTTTTAAAGGATAATGTAAAGTCTTCGTTAATCATTGCTTTTAAATGATAAGCAATGTCTTTATTAGTGCGGTTTAGAAAATGGATAAGATTAAAGATTAAAATGAAAAGTAAGACACAAAAAAGAATAGCGAATAGGATACTCCCTTTCATGAACAATAACGTAGTTGCAATAGTTGATCCAACTAGCAATAAAATACGAAGGATTAATATGAAATAGAACTTTTTGTTAACCATTCGTACTCAGTTTTTTCATTTTATTATAAAGTGTCTGTCTAGATATTCCTAGTTGATTTGCAGCAGCACTATAATTCCCTTGATGATCACTTAAAGCTTTTTCTATCATAACCAATTCCATTTCGCTGAGTGTTATCGGATTTTGAGCTGTAAAGTTGTGGTTGTTTTCTACGTTTAAATCTTCACCTCTAAGTAACGGTCCCGAATTTAAAATAACGGCTCTTTCTATAGCATGCTTTAATTCTCTAACATTTCCTGGCCAGTTATATTCCGTAATTTTTTTCTTTATGTCTGTATGAAATTCAATGTTATTTTTTTGATACTTCTTTTTAAAAAAAGCTAAATAATAATCAGCGAGTTCGGTGATATCATTTCCTCGATTTCTTAGCGGGGGTACTGCCACGTGAATAGTACTTATTTGATATAATAAATCTTCTCTAAAATTTCCGCTTTTCACTTCTTTTTTTAGGTTACTAGAAGCCGATGAAATTAATTGGATATTTATAGGTGTTTCCCTAATTATTTCAGCTTTAGCATCAATTCGAGCTACTTTTTGATCATTTAATGTAAGTAATAATTTTGATTGTAGTTGAAGCGGTAACTTTTCAATACTATCAATAAACAAAATACCGTTTTGTGCCTTTTCTATACTCCCTTTAAATTGTTGATCACCCCAAAGATACTTTTCCATTTGATCGGGTGGCAAAGCCCCTAAATCAACAGTTACAAAGGTTTTTTCTTTTCTAAGGCTATGTAATTGAAACTCTTTGGCTAATAATTCTTTTCCAGTCCCATTTTCTCCAGAAATAAAAATGTTTACCTCTAATTTACTTACTTTTTGTATAAGTTGAAGTGTTTCTTGAAAAGCACTACTACTACCAATTAATACATTTTTTGAAGAGGTTTGCCCTACCAAATTATTTGATGTGGTAGCTTTTTTCTGTAAATAAGCCGTTTTAAGGGTAGTGAGTAACTGTTCGTTTTTCCAAGGTTTCAGTACAAAATCACTTGCCCCATTTTTAATGGCTTTTACAGCTAGCTCAACATCGCCGTAGGCTGTAATCATAATAATTTTTATACTAGGTACTTTATTCTTAATTTCTGCCAACCACTTTAATCCCTCGTCGCCTGATTTTATAGAGGAAGTAAAATTCATATCTAACAGTACCAAATCAATTTTTTCTATGTTTGGTAGTGACGCTATTTTTTTAGGATCATTAAGCGTAATCACTTTTTTATACTCAGGCGATAATAAAATTTCTAGTGCACTTAACACATTAGGATTATCATCAATAACGAGTACTGTACCATTTACCATAATTCAATTACTATTAGAGTATAAAACTAATAGACTTCCACTTTAATTGTGAAATGTGTCAAAATAATTGACAGCTAATGTATATAAAATTTACACTCCTACTTTTAAGTAAATGTGTAGTTTATCTTCGAATCAACAAACTAGCAATGCGTACATGGATATTAAAATAGAAAGAAAAAAAGGAATTCGACCTAAACATATCATTTGGGGGATCGGAATTATAGGCTTTCTTTTTTTATGTTGGAAACTAATGACCACCGATTATAAAAAAACGTACAGTATAAAAAAAGAGCGTTTATCTATAGGTGAAGTGACTAGAGGGGAGTTTCACGATTTTATAACCATCACAGGAAATGTAGCACCTATTCGAACTATTTATATGGATGCTTACGAAGGAGGTCGTGTTGTGGAGAAAATTATTGAAGAAGGCGCTAATGTTAAAAAAGGAGACATTATTCTAAAACTAGAAAACAGAGCACTTTATGAGCAAATATTGAATAGTGAAAACAATCTTTCCTTTAAGCAGAACGAGTTAAGATCTACAAAATTGAATTTCGACAATCGTGAGTTAAATGGGCAGCGAAGTTTTATAGATGCTGAATACGAGTATGAACGAACAGAGCGCTTATTTAAACAACAAGAACTGTTATTTGCCAAAGGGGTCATATCAAAAAATGACTTCGATACCGCCAATGAAAATTACAGGGCCGCTAAAAAAAGATTTCAGTTGGTAAGCGAACAGGTAAAACAAGATGCCAACGCCAAACAAACCACCTTAAAAGATTTAGATTCAGATTTAGGTAGAATGAAAAAAACGCTGGGTATGGTATACGAACGATTAGATCACCTGAATGTTCGCGCACCTTATGACGGTCAACTCGGTTTTTTAGATGCTGAAATAGGGCAAAACATACAACAAGGACAGCGTATTGGACAGATAAATGACTTATCAAATTTTAAAATAGAAGCTGAAGTCGATGAACATTACATTGAACGTGTAAGGCGCGATTTAAGTGCAACTATAGAACGTTTAGATAAAAAATACCCATTAAAAGTTAGAAAGGTATATCCCGAAGTGCGTAGTGGTCGATTTAAAATTGACTTGGTATTTACAGGTGAGAAGCCTGAAACCATTCGGGCAGGACAAAATTATACGATGCGATTAGAATTGGGAGCACCGAACAAAGCGGTGTTGTTGCCAAGAGGAAGTTTTTTTCAAAGTACGGGCGGTAGAAGCGTTTTCGTATTGAATGAAACAGGAACAGAAGCCTTCAAAAAAGAAATTAAATTAGGGCGACAAAATTCTAGTGTCTTTGAAGTCATTGAAGGAATAGAATTAGGGCAAAAAGTAATCATTTCTAGTTATGACACTTTTGGAGAAGTAGAGCGGATTGTATTCAAATAGATGTTAGTATTGAGATCTTAGATCGCTTCGCTATTAGAAAATAGAATATAGAGAATAGAAAATAGAGAATATCGAGGGCTGAGCGATAGTCGAAGTCCGTTATAGTAAGGTTTTCTTTTCAATAAGAAAGGAAAAGGCACCCTTCGGCTCCGCTCAGGGTTCGTATAAATAAATTTATAGCTTAAAACATAAAATATGATTCAGATAAAATCAATAATCAAAAAATTTAGAACGGAAGAAGTAGAAACGGTAGCGCTTAACAAAATAAATCTACACGTAAAAAACGGAGAGTTTGTAGCAATTATGGGGCCATCTGGTTGTGGAAAATCTACGCTACTGAATCTTATAGGTCTTTTAGATAGTCCAAGTGAAGGTTCTTATCAATTTGATGGAACAGAAGTAGGAAATAAAAAAGAAAGTGAACGCACCAAATTAAGAAAAGGAAATATAGGATTTGTATTTCAAAGTTTTAATTTAATTGATGAGCTTA
>JAHDEF010000206.1 GCA_020628975.1 Aquimarina sp.
TAAATCATTAGGTCGCCTTTTTTGATTTTCTTAGATTAAAACTAAGTATTTAAGTAAATTTTTAAGTATTTATACGTAGTTTTGTGGTTACTTAATCCTAAATTATGTCAATAAACCCTAAATTTAAAACAACCTGTTCTTATTGTGGTGTAGGCTGCGGAATTGTAGCTACTAAAGATGCGAACGGTGTTATTAGTATTGAAGGAGATAAGGACCATCCTGTTAACGAAGGTAAGTTGTGTTCTAAGGGAATGAATCTACATCATGTAGTTCAAGATAAAACCGATCGTTTACTGAAGCCACAAATGCGCTGGAGTAAAAATCACGAATTGCAGGATGTTACATGGGATGCATCTTTAGACAGGACAGCTGCTGTTTTTAAATCTATCATAAATAAATACGGACCAAATAGTGTTGGGTTTTATGTTTCGGGTCAGTGTTTGACAGAAGAATATTATCTTTTTAATAAAATTACAAAAGGATTTATAGGTACTAACAACATCGATACGAATTCAAGATTATGTATGAGTTCTGCTGTTGTAGGTTATAAGCAAGCTTTAGGTGAAGATAGTGTGCCGATTGCTTATGAGGATATTGAATTGGCAGATTTGTTTATGGTCGCTGGTGCTAACCCAGCTTGGTGTCATCCTATTCTGTGGAGAAGAGTAGAAGCTCACAAAGAAAAAAATCCAAATGTTAAAATAATAGTTGTCGATCCAAGAAGAACGCAAACTTGTGACTTAGCCGATTTACATTTGCAACTACTTCCCGGTACCGATGTGGTACTATATAACGCTATTGCTGCTCGCTTAATTGATAAGAAGAAGATAGACAAAGCATTTATAGAAAACCACACAGATAACTATGAAGCCGTTAAGGATCTAGTTAAAAAGACTTCGTTAAAACAAGCTTCTAAAATAACGGGAGTTTCTGTTGACGATATTCGCAAGGCAGCTGAAATGATTGCTGATGCAAAAGGTTTTATGACACTGTGGGCTATGGGCTTAAATCAAAGCTCTATAGGGGTAAATAAAAATAATGCGTTAATAAATTTATCTTTATTAACAGGTCATATTGGGAAACCAGGTTCAGGACCTTTTTCTTTGACCGGGCAACCAAACGCTATGGGAGGTCGTGAAGTAGGAGGAATGGCTAATTTGTTAGCAGTTCACAAAGATTTGGCAAATGCAGAACACCGTAAAGAAGTGGCTAATTTTTGGGGAGGAAAAGAAATTCAAGAAAAACCTGGTTATACGGCAACTCAAATGGTAGACGCACTTGAGTCTGGTGAATTGAAAGCTATTTGGATAGCTTGTACGAATCCATTAGTAAGTTTACCCAACTCAAACAAAGTAGAAGCCGCTTTAAAGAAAGCGAAGTTTGTGGTGGTTCAAGAAATTTCAGATCGTTCAGAAACACTACAATATGCAGACGTTGTACTTCCTGCTGCTGCATGGGCAGAAAAAGAAGGTACAATGACCAATAGTGAGCGACGTATCTCACACTTAAGCAAAGTTGTTGATGCACCTGGCGAAGCATTACCTGATGTAGAAATTATTTGGAGATTCGCCCAGAAAATGGGATATCAAAGTTTCAATTATTCACATGTTTCCGAAGTTTATGAGGAATACATTCGTATGACTGAGGGTACTTCTATCGATATTACTGGCCTTAGCTACGAAAGACTTAAATCAGAAGGAACTTTTCAATGGCCTGTTCCTTCTGCGGGGCATCCAGGAACTCCTCGATTATTTACAGACCATAAATTTTATACGGATAATGGAAAAGCGAAATTTGTTGTTCCGAAGTTTACAATGCCAACTTCCGAAGAAATTACAGATACTTATCCACTAATTTTAACTTCGGGTCGTGTACGAGATCAATGGCATACACGAACTAAAACAGGTAAAGTGAACCGATTACTTACCCATATTGAAGATCCTTATATAGAAATGAATCAAGTGGATGCATTCGTAAGAGGATTAAAAGACGGAAGTATAGCTGTAGTTAAAAGTAAAAGGGGAATCACACAAGTAAAAGTAGTGGTTACTGACACTATTGGTAAAGGTGTGGTATTTATGCCCATACATTGGGGTAAGGTATTTGGGAATGACTATGCTCGAGTGAATAACCTTACAACTAGTATTGTTGATCCTATGTCTAAGGAACCTGATTTTAAATTTTCAGCAGTTCAAATAGAAAAGTTTAAAAAGCCTAAACAAAAAATTTGTATCATCGGTGCTGGTACTGCGGCATTTCGTTTCATACAAACCTATAGGGAACATAACCAAGAGGATGAAATTACGGTATTCTGTAAAGAACCTTATCCTTTTTATAATCGGGTATTATTACCAGAATATGTTTCAGAAGAATTAACCTGGCAACAACTTCAAAAATTACGTGAGGGTGAACTAGAGCGTTTTAATATTCGTTTGGAAACGAGTAATCCTGCAACGGAGATCAATCGTAAAGAAAAATATGTAGTTGATAGTAAAGGAGAGCAGCATCCGTACGATGTTATTTTAATGGCAACAGGAAGCCGAGCTTTTGTTCCTAAAGAAGTACCCATACATTTGCCAGGGCGATTTACAATGCGTAACAGAGGTGATGCCGACAGTTTAAAGAATTATTTAGATGATTCAGGCTTGTCAGAAGATAAACAGCACGTGGTTATCGTTGGGGGTGGTTTATTAGGTTTAGAGCTAGCGGCAGCATTACGTACAAAGCAAATAAATGTAACTATAATCCAGCGAGGAAATCGACTTATGGAACGTCAGTTAGATGTAGTTGCTAGTCGTTTATTAGCTGATGATGTTCGTGATAAAGGAATTCAAATTTATTTTGATAATGAGGTTGATACGGTATTTGATGTATCAGATCATCAACTATCAGTTACCCTTAAAACAGGTAGGGAATTATCATGTAACGCTGTTGTGTATTCTATAGGTACCATTCCCAATATAGAATTGGCTAGAGCTATTGGTTTACAATGTAAGCGAGGAATAATAGTTAATCAATATTTACAAACTACCGACCCTGCTATTTTTGCAGTAGGTGAAATTGCTGATTTTAATGGAAGCTTATACGGTATTACTGCTGCAGCTGAACAACAAGCCGATATTGTAGCGCACTATTTATTAGGAGATTATTCTGCTATCTACAAAGGTTCTGTATTCATGAATATTCTAAAATTTGAAGATTTAGATTTGTGTAGTATTGGTCAGTTAGATTTTCCGCAAGATGATCCTGCATATCAAGAAATTATTTTGATGGATGTTGCAAAACGTTTTTATAAGAAATGTATTGTTTACAACGATTGGCTGATAGGAGCTATTTTGATGGGAGATAAGAGTGAATTTGCTGAATTTAAACGCTTAATTGAAGAACGTATCGAACTCTCTGAAAAGCGCGATGAATTATTGCGTTCTAGTAAAGTAGAAGAACCTATCGTTGGAAAGTTAGTGTGTTCTTGT
>JAHDEF010000207.1 GCA_020628975.1 Aquimarina sp.
TGAAACGAGTTCAGGGTGACGCAATTCATATTCTTATTGATTACGGATATACAAAATTAGAAATATCGAATCATTTAAAAAGCTTGAGGTAATAATATAACCTCAACGAGTTGATTTTTTAATATTTCAGTACTATACTCAGGAATATATATGTAAGCATTAGCTTCAACAAAAGCAGCTATCATGGCTGAGCTTTGTTGTGACATTACAGCTACCGAGTTATCTACTATTTTTGCTTTTAAAAATTGAGCTCTTATCCCTTTTACCGTATAATCGTGAGAAATTGGCAGTTGTTTTCTCTTTAAATTAACATCACGAAATCCCATTAAACTTTTAATTAACGGAGAAACGTACATATAAAAACAGGTTAACGCAGAAGCGGGATTACCTGGCAAACCAAAAACAAAACTATTTAAATACTTTCCGAAGAATAAAGGTTTGCCAGGTTTTTGCTTAATTTTATAAAAAATTTCTTGAGTACCTAACGATGCAAGTGCTTTGCCAACAAAATCATAATCTCCTACAGAAATCCCCCCACTAACTAACACCACATCAAAATCTTCTAAAGCATCCTTTAAAATAGATCTAGTAGCTTTATAATTATCAGCAACTTTTAAAACTTCAACAGTTTGCACACCTAAGCGCTGTAGTTCTGAAGATAACAATATAGAGTTGCTTTCATAAATTTTTCCTTTTTGATAGTCTTCATCTATAGCAATTAATTCACTGCCTGTTACAACAACAGCTACTTTAGGTTTTTGGTATACAATTACTTCTTTTACACCTACACTAATCAAATAACTTAAGGCCGCAGGGTTCAAATAGGTTTGTTTGTCAAGTACCAAATCGCCTGTATGACATTGTTCCCCTAGAGGTCTAATATTACTGTGTAGGATAGGAAAATCTTCTAATACAATCTGAGTATCATCAACACGAATTACCTTTTCTTGCATAACAACTGTATTGCCGGTGTCAGGCACTGCGGCACCAGTAAAAATACGAACAGCTTCTCCTTCCTTTAACACAAAGTCTACCGCATCACCCGCTTTGACTTCACCAATAAGCTTGTAGTTTTTTATTTGGGAATTTCCATTTAATGCATAACCATCCATTGCTGATTGTCGAAATGGTGGCATATCTATACGTGCTTCGGTTTTGGCTGCTAATACATAACCTAATGCGTTTTCCGTTGCTAAAGTAATTGCTTTTCCTCTATTGGCATGCTGCACTACTAACTGTAACGCTTCTTCAACCGATATCATAAATATGAATTATTGTTGTGAAAGACAGTCAGCAAACTTCAAAGCATACTTTTCGGCTATTTCATTCACACGATCTACATAGAAAGTTTTGGTATCTTCTAAATTCTCACTGTTTATATCTTCAATTTCTCTATAAAAATTAACACGTAATTCATTTAAATCTAAATCACAGCCTATCGAATGTAATAGTTTTTCGTAATTTTTCTTGATATTATTAATAGCTGTTTCTGCATTAATTTTCACTTTTTTCTGACGTAAAAGTTCTGTTTCTCGCTCTCTTTTTAGCTTTTCTTCTAATAATTTTTGTTGTGCTAACTGTTGTTGAATGCGACGTTGTTCTTCCAGTAAGGTTTTTTGCTTTTCTAGTAATTGCTGCTTTTGTTGCTCAATTTCATTGTTTTGAATTTGTCGCTGACCGTATGTGGCAAAGTTTGTGGCATCTGACGAACTTACATCTTCTTGATAAGTATCGTAATTTCTTGCTTCGTTTGACCTAGTCTTTCCCCTAAAGCTCATAATTTCATCTACCGACATATTACTACATATTGAAAGTGAGCTCATCATTTGTCTAGCATGTTGCATGGCTTTTTTAGAATAATAACGTGCTTCTTCCCACGAGGTTTGTTCTAAACATTTCTCTGCGGCAGAATATCCTTTATACGCATAGTCAGAAGCTTCATTACAACTACAATCGATAGTTATAGATTCTACTTCTGAAAAAGTTTCTAAAGCTTTTTCGGACCACTCTTGTACATGTTCCATATTAGTGGCCTCGTATGCATTTTCAGTGTGTGCAATACTATAACTGGCTGCGCTAAAGGCTTCGTCACAAGAAGTTTGTGCTTGCATGAAAATAAAAGAAAAAATACAGCTTAGTAATGTAAAATATTTCGACATAGGTTCTTGTAGATTGTTGCGCTATTCAAATATATTGGAATTACAGCACAAAAACAATTCCATCAATAGACAAAAGACATAAAAAATCGACATAAATCATGAAAGCTATTCAAAAAGATAGCGACTTTAGTGTATATTTAAAGGTATGAATAAAGAAATTATAGCCGCTGTTAACTATAACTTAAATCAAGCTAACGAACTTTTATCGCAAATTGATGCTGATACTTATGTTAATGAAACGGTAGGTCCTTTCTTTTCAAGCATTGGATCGCACCTTCGACATACGCTAGATTTTTTTAATTGTTTGATAGACGGTTTAGATGGAAACAAAATTGACCTAACAGCTAGAAAAAGGGATAATAATATTGCTACTAATTTAGAAAGTGCCAAAAGCTTAATTCATACTATACAAGAAACTTTATTCAGGTTTAAAGATATTAATACCGACTACCTTATACACGTAACAGATAACTTAGGGCAAGGGAATACCGAAATTAATTACACCCTCGAGAGTGTTTTATCACACGCTAATAGTCACATGATTCATCATTTTGCAATGATTGGTTATATTCTTCATGCATTAGATACCAAAGTAAATATCAAAGGTTTTGGTTACAACGCCTCTACCCCCGAAGAACAAAGAAAAGGATCTCAATAGTCTACATTATAATGTACCTTTGTAGACAAATATTTTCTACGTGAATTTTTCTGATTTAAATCTGACTACCCCGCTTTTAAACGCCTTAAATGACCACGGGTATATAACGCCTACTCCAATACAAGATCAATCTTTTTCGGTAATTATGTCGGGAAAAGATGTGGTAGGTATCGCTCAAACAGGTACTGGTAAAACTTTGGCTTACACGTTGCCCATACTGCGTTTACTACCTTATAGCGAAAAGAAAGTACCCCGAGTATTAATAATGGTTCCTACTCGAGAATTAGTAAACCAAGTCGTTTCAGAAGTTGAAAAGCTAACCAAATATCTTAATTTAAAAACATTAGGTATTTATGGTGGCACAAATATCAACACACAAAAAAAAGCATTAGTTGAGGGTTGCGATATTATTGTAGCTACTCCTGGTAGGTTGTACGATTTAGCACTTGCTAAAGCCGTTAACCTAAAAACTATACAAAAATTAGTTATTGACGAAGTAGATGTAATGCTTGATTTGGGATTCAAATTTCAGATCGAAAATATTATTGAGCTACTTCCTTTAAAAAGACAAAGTATTTTGTTTTCAGCCACCATGACT
>JAHDEF010000012.1 GCA_020628975.1 Aquimarina sp.
ACTTGTGGTATTAACTGCCGTAGCCACTTACTTTTTTTTAGAAAAAGAATTTATATATGCTGTCATTTTAGTATTACTGCTGCTTTTTCGATGTATTACTTTGGTTCGATTTTTAAATACTACAAATAGAGATATTGCCTATCATCTTAAGGCTATGATTAATGATGATTTTACGCTTTCATTTCAAAAAAACAAAAAAAACGAGACCGCTTTACAACTTTACGAAACACTAAAGTCGCTGAATGAAAAAATTCAGAAAGTCCATGTAGAAAATCAAGTGCAAGAACATTATTTTAAAGAACTCATCAAACAAGCTGAAATTGGTGTAATTACGCTCAATGAAAAAGGACATGTGCTACTAGCCAATAAAAAAGCAGAAACATTACTTAATTTTTCGCCTTTAAATCACGTAGAACAATTCAAAAGAATTCAGATCGATTTGTATGAAACACTTAAATCTGTTCCTTTTAATGAAAAATTAATTCGCCTTTCCGACGAAAAACAAACCAAACAAATTAGCGTAAAATCGAGCAGTATTCAAATAAACAATGAAACGGTATATTTAATTACGCTACAAGATATAGGGAACACTTTAAATAAAAACGAAGCGGATTCTTGGATAAAATTAATTCGTGTACTGACACATGAAATTATGAATAGTATTGCCCCACTGACTTCTATATCAGGTTCTCTTTTACATCAGTACAAAACAACTGAAGTAACTGATTTTTCAAAAGAGCAATCAAAAATGTTAGGTAAAGGCCTTACGGTAATCGAACAACAAAGTAAACACCTTGAGGCTTTTGTGTCATCATATCGAGAATTACTTAATGTTGCTACTCCATCTAAAAAAATTATTTTTTGTCAAGCGTTGTTTGAAAAAGTAGCGTTATTAGCTAATGATTTTACGATAGAAAAAAATATTCAGTTAGACGTTGAAAATCATTCTAATATGGGTACTTTATTTGCCGACGAACAACAAATTATTCAGGTTTTATTGAACGTAATAAAGAATGCAAGCGAATCATTTTCTGACCAAAAAGATCCACAAATTACATTGAGTACAAATACAGTTGACTACGAAGTAAAATCAATCATCGTAAGTAATAATGGAAATGAAATACCCGAAGCCATCAAAAATCAAATATTCATTCCCTTTTACACCTCGAAACCCAATGGATCGGGAGTTGGATTAAGTCTTTCTAGGCATATTATGTTATTACATAAAGGAAATTTAAGCATGAAATCAACAGTTGCAAAAACTTCCTTTACGTTAACATTTTAAATTTTATTATATGAGGCTGTCTAAAAAGCTAAAAATCCTCCAAACGAACATTGAGCGAAGCTGAAATGTGGTTTGATTATCAGCTCATCTACAGGCTTCGACTAACGCTCAGCCTTCGTTTATGATACTTTTTAGACATCCTCTTAACCTAAAAAGCTATTATACGTTAAATAAGAAATGCATTACATCGCCATCTTTTACGATATAAGCCTTTCCTTCAACTCTTAGTTTACCGGTTTCTCTGGCTTTAGCTTCGCTACCTAATTCTGCATAATCATCAAATGAAATTACTTCGGCACGAATAAATCCTTTTTCAAAATCGGTGTGTATTACTCCTGCAGCTTGTGGTGCTGTAGCACCAATATTAACTGTCCAAGCACGTACTTCTTTTTCTCCTGCTGTAAAATAAGTTTGTTGATTTAGCAATTTATAGGCTGCACGAATTAGCACTGCTGCACCTGGTTCATCTAAGCCCATATCTGCTAAAAACATTTGACGTTCTTCGTAATCGTCTAACTCATTAATATCAGCCTCCATACCTACAGCCAACACAATGACTTCAGCTTTTTCGTTTGCGACCTCAGCTTTCACTTTATCTACATAAGCATTTCCAGAAGCCGCAGCTGATTCATCGACATTACATACATAAAGTACACGCTTATCTGTAATTAACTGTAACGGTTTTACAAATTCAGCATCGACATCTTCTTCAAATTCTAAAGCGCGAACTGATTTCCCTTCTTCTAAATGCGTTTTCAATTGATTTAGAATTGCTTCTTCTGCTTGCGCTTCTTTATTTCCTGTTCTTGAAGCTCTTTTTACTTTTTCTAACTTTTTTTCTACAGTTTCTAAATCTTTCAGCTGTAATTCTATATCGATAGTTTCTTTATCACGAATAGGGTCTACCGAACCATCAACATGCACGATATTATCATTATCGAAACAACGTAGTACGTGAATAATAGCATCTGTTTCACGAATATTTCCTAAAAACTGATTTCCTAAACCTTCCCCTTTACTTGCGCCTCGAACTAAACCTGCTATATCTACGATTTCAACAGTAGCCGGCACTACACGTTCAGGATTAACCAATGACTCTAGTTTTTCTAACCTTGGGTCTGGCACATTAACGACGCCCACGTTAGGTTCAATAGTACAGAATGGAAAATTAGCACTTTGTGCTTTTGCGTTTGACAAACAATTGAAAAGTGTTGATTTTCCTACATTTGGTAATCCTACAATACCTGCTTTCATTCGATTAAACTTTATTAAAATCGATGCAAATATACATTTTTAGAACGCTTTATTGAGAGTGTTTTTTTGCTTCTAATTGATAAAGAATAATCTCCATATATTAATTTATACGAAGAAGATAATTATTGAACAATTCTATCCGTGAAATGAAGTTTACCCAATAACCAAACTTCTACGTTCTAGAAAAACTACATCAAACCACTTTCCGTTTCTATTGGCTATTTTCTCACAGATTCCTACTTCTTTAAAGCCTACTTTTTTATGTAGATTAATGGCAGGAGTGTTTTCTTTAAAAATAGAAACTTGCAATGTCCAATACCCTAAACTTTCACTAATCTTAATAGTGCGAAGTAACAATTTTGTACCTATACCTACCCCTCTATAAGCTGCTGAAACATAAATACGCATTTCTGCTACCCCCGAGAATTGAGGTCGTGAAGAAACTTTTCGCAATGCAGAATAAGCTACAATTTGACCATTAAGACACACCACTAAACGGCATTGATCATCATGAGCTTTATCCCAAGAACTCCAAGAAGGTACGCCTGTTTCAAAGCTGGCAATTCCTGTATTTAGACCTTCTTTGTATATTCTAGAAATATCATCCCAGTCTAAATGTGTTAATTTTCTTATTTCAATACCAGTTGAATTCATTGTATTACGTTACTTTCTGCAATTTAATAAATACTAAATGAATGTTTTACACGAAAACAAAAGAAGGTTAACACGG
The DNA here is from genome assembly GCA_020628975.1 of Aquimarina sp. Taxonomy (GTDB): domain Bacteria; phylum Bacteroidota; class Bacteroidia; order Flavobacteriales; family Flavobacteriaceae; genus Aquimarina. The sequence goes on from JAHDEF010000012.1 coordinate 3,270, forward strand.
ATTGGTTTTTAAATAGATTTGCTTAATTAGATACTAATAGAAATAATGTTTACTGTAAACAAAAGGGGCTGTCAAAAAAGTTAGAAACTTAAAAAAGGTATTTAGCGTAGTCGAAAGCTAATTTATTCTTCTCTTAGCAGGCTTCAACTATTTCTTAGCCTTCGTTATATAATTTTATGACAGCCTAAATGTGACCTCGAAGGGATTCGAACCCCCAACCCTCAGAGCCGAAATCTGATGCGCTATCCAGTTGCGCCACGAGGCCAAAACGGTTTAGACTTAGTCCTGATGAATATCGAGAGCGCTAAGCTTAACCTAAAAATTAATACTTAAGATTCGAACTTTAATTCGAAAGCTTTGCTTTTACAATACTAGAAATGGTTTTACCTTCAGCCTTTCCTGCTAATTTTGCAGATACTTGCCCCATAACTTTTCCCATATCTTTCATACTTTCAGCACCAGTTGCAGCTATAACCTCTTCTACTATGCTAGCCACTTCTGCTTCACTAAGTTGTTCGGGTAGAAATTTAGAAATCACTGCTGCTTGAGCAATTTCTGGCGCAGCTAAATCTTCTCTGTCTTGTTCTGAAAAAATAGCAGCACTGTCTTTACGTTGCTTTACTAGCTTTTGTAATAATTTGATTTCCTGATCTTCGGTCAATTCTTCTTTAGCACCAGATTCGGTTTGCGCTAATAGAATTGCCGATTTTACTGCACGAAGCGCTGCCAAAGCCTCTTGATCTTTGGCTTTCATAGCTTCCTTCATGGCAGTCATTATATTTTTAGATAAACTCATTTCTTTAGTATAAATATTAAGAATTCTGCGTAACACATTTAGGTGTTACTTTAACTATTTAACGGATATTTACACCCATTGTAAAGTGTAAAACTAATCTACATTATCGTGTAAAAACGAATTATTTTTTCTTAGTTGTAACTCATCATTGCCATCGGTACTTAAGGTGGTTCTTGATATTTTAGATTCAAAATCACCTTCTTCGAAATTCAAACCTTGTCGCTTATAAGCTGGTTCTTTTTCCATTTCGTCAATATTATTTCCTCCTCCATTTCTGAACTTGTAATTGAACTCTTTCATATTCATTTTACGCTTTTCAGCTCGAGCTTTTAGCAATTCTGAAATAGGACTAGACAATGTAATTGGCTCTTCTATAGATTCATTTTCTACTTCAGCAACAGGGGTTTCAACTTGTACTCGAGTTTGAAAACTCGCCAACTCGTCTTCCTTAGTTTCTTGTTGACCGAATACCGTATCAAAATCTTCCGCATCATCTTCTTCACTCTCTAAGGTATAACGTACTATGCTATCATCCTCGTACGTAGGCGTAGGTGCTTTAGCTTTTCCTAATTCTTCATCAACAACTTTAGTATTTCTAACAGCATCGCTCATAGGAAAATCGAAGGTTAGCGCCATTTGCTCTTCTGGTGTTTGAGATGGTATTACTTCAGCATCAACTACCTCAATTTCTTTTGCAGATTCTACATCTATAATTACGAAATCTTCATCAGATGAAGCTTTAATATTATTGGAAGAAGTTTCTTCTTGCGTAGCAGAAGATCTATCGATGATAGTTGAAGGTTGTACATACTCAAAATCAACCACCTCAATATCTTTTAGGTTTACTGTATTTTCAGAAACAGGGGTTACCAACTTCTCCGCAACGCTTTCGCTTTCAATATGTTTTGTTTCGAATCTTGTTTCTGTTTTTTCGGGAACTTTTTGCGTTTCTTGTTTTGCTTCTAAAGAAGCAACTATTGGTGTTTCTTCCACACTAGAAGAAATCTGAGAAGCTGAAACTGAAAATGAAGAAACCGGCTCTGAAACTTCAGGTTCTTCCTCTAAAGTTAAAATAATACGCTCTTCTGTTTCTTTTTTAGGAATATCATTTATTGGGCTTACATCAATATTAGGAATAGTTACGTGCCCTGTGTTTTTTATAGAAAGATCTAATTCTGCTCTTTGATCATCATTTAAATTATGAATGATTTTTTTAGTTTCTCCAGAAACAAATTCTTCTTGTTGATCAAGATTAAAACCTGTAGCTATAACGGTTACGGCAATGGCATCATCAAGACTTTCGTCATCGCCTACCCCCATGATAATATTTGCTCCAAAGCCAGCTTCTTGCTGAATGTAATCACTAATCTCACCGATTTCATCGATAGTAATTTCATCTTTACCAGAAACTATTAAAAGTAAGACGTTTTTAGCACCTTTGATTTTATTATCATTTAATAATGGAGAATCTAATGCCTTTGAAATAGCTAAATTAGCTCTTTGATCTCCTGCTGCAGTCGCAGAACCCATAATAGCAGTACCGCTATTACTTAATACTGTTTTGGCATCACGTAAATCAATATTTTGTGTGTAGTGATGTGTAATTACTTCAGCAATTCCACGAGAAGCCGTGGCTAATACCTCATCTGCTTTAGCAAAGCCTGCTTTAAAACCGAGGTTTCCATAAACATCACGAAGCTTGTTGTTATTTATTACTATGAGTGAATCTACATTAGCTCGTAATTTTTCGACACCAATTTGCGCTTGTTCGTTACGCATTTTTCCTTCGAACCCAAAAGGAATAGTAACGATCCCAACGGTTAAGATTTCTAACTCTCGAGCCATTTTAGCGATTACAGGTGCAGCTCCTGTTCCTGTTCCACCGCCCATACCAGCGGTAATAAAAACCATTTTAGTATTGGTAGAAAGCATAGAAGTTATTTCTTCGTAGCTTTCAATAGCTGCTTGTTCTCCTACGTCAGGATTTGCCCCCGCCCCGAGTCCTTCGGTTAAAGAAACTCCTAATTGGATTTTATTAGGTATCGGACTATTTTCCAAAGCCTGAGAATCCGTATTACAAATCACAAAATCTACTCCATTTATTCCCTGCTGGAACATATAATTGATAGCATTACTACCGCCACCGCCTACACCGATTACCTTAATTACATTTGATCTGTTTTTAGGCATATCGAATGCAATTCCTGAAAAATTATTCTCCATCTTTTGTGTTGTATTTATTTTGGGTTGCTCTCTTATTCTACATTATCTAAAAACTCTTTGAACTTATCGCCCCAGCGTTCAAAAAAGCTTTTCTTATCAGTCATTACCTTTCTTCGTTCTTGGTGAATCTTTTCTTCTGACTCTACCTGAATATCTTTTGGTTCGTCTACTACTTCTGTAGCTGTATCTTGAACTTGTTCGGTTACTTTAGCGCTTTTCTGTAATTGATCTAACAATTCATTTTCGCTAGAAATTTGCGCTTTAATTTCATCTTCATTGGTTCGTTGATTAGCCTCTAAACCTTCCATTACCAAACCTACAGCTGTTGCGTATACAGGACAGGTAATTTCTTTTTTACTTGTACCTGAAAGGTGTTCATTCGGATAGCCAATTCGCGTATCCATACCAGTTACAAGCTCTACCAACTGCTTAAGATTTTTCAACTGCGCTCCTCCACCGGTTAGTACAATACCTGCAATTAATTTTCGACTGTTATATTCGTGTCCATAATTTTTAATTTCTTGATAAATCATTTCTACAATCTCCACCACGCGAGCGTAAATCATTTTAGAAAGATTTAGTTTTGAAATTTCTTTAGGTTCACGACCTCTTAAACCAGGGATACTGATAAATTCCTTTTTTTGGCTATCAAAAGGAACCGCAGAGCCAAATTTCACTTTAAGCATCTCTGCTTGGCGCTCAATAATAGCACAGCCTTCTTTAATATCTTCTGTAATTACGTTTCCTCCAAATGGAATAACCGCTGTATGCCTAATGATTCCATCTTTGAAAATGGCTAAATCAGTGGTACCGCCACCTATATCGATTAGGGCAACACCAGCTTCTTTTTCTTCTTGACTTAATACCGCTTTAGAAGATGCAATAGGCTCTAACGTAATATTTGACAAATCTAAGCCTGCACTTTTCACACAGCGACCTATATTTTTTATAGAAGTTATTTGACCAACTACTACATGAAAATTAGCTTCGAGTCTTCCCCCGTACATACCCACAGGCTCCGTGATTTCAGACTGCCCGTCAACTTTATATTCTTGCGGAAGTACATGAAGGATTTCTTCTCCAGGTAATACGGCTAACTTATGCATTTGTCCACATAAGTGATCGATGTCATTACTATCTATAACTCGCTCTGCATCTTCGCGAATAATGTAATCACTTTCTTGCGTACTACGAATGTGTTGTCCTGCAATACCTACGGTAACTTCTGTAATTTCGATACCCGAAGCAGCTTGTGCTTCAAAAATGGCTTTTTGTATAGATTCTATAGTTTTAGTGATATTATTTACCACTCCCCTATGTACTCCTAAACTTTTAGATTTGCCTACACCAAGCACTTCAACTTTTCCATAATCGTTATAACGACCAATCATAGCAACGATCTTGGTAGTACCGATGTCTAACCCAACTGCATATTCTGCACGTCCTTTTATGGATTGCAAGTTAGTTGCTGATTCTGCCCCCTGATTTGATGTTACCTTTTCGTACATATCACTTGGTTTTTTACCTTCAAGTTGAATTGTTTATATTGCTTTAACAATCCTTCTTTCTGCGCTTTAACAAAAAATGCTTTTAAATTTTCTATCTTTTTATTTATATCTACTAGTCCGCCCAGTATCACATTGGCATCTACATTGCGCAAGTCTAGTGAAAAATCGTTGTTTTTTAAACAGGTAATACCCACAATATTTTGTTTTAAAAATGCGTCGGCATTTATTACTTGTATTAGTGCTACAATATTGCTACTGTAGGCTTCCTTAAAACCGTAAATTATAGGCACTCGAACGGCAATATTTGATGACAGTGGCATCAATTCACCTGTAGCGCTTACATATTTTGGTTTACTAGAAAACAATCTTGCTATAGGTTGATGCTCTTCAACAACCACCTCAACACTATGACTTACTGAATGATAAACTTCCGCAGTTTTTACATGCGCTAACGATTGCACCCCTTGTTCAGCTTTGCTCAAAGCTAAAATTTCTTTCTGCTCCGTTGCTGAAATTTCTTTATTTTGTATCAACAATTTATTAACGGTAGCTTTACTTATGAATCTATTAGCCTGATCGATAAAAAGCACTTTTTGCTGCTCAAATTCACGCTTACCATTACGCTTGCTCGAAAAGGCGTATAACCCTAATACACAAACAAATGCAAGCAAAATTCCTATGTTATATTTAAATCGTTGCACTTTCTAATTCTTTCTTAATTTTTTTTATTTCTGCTCCAATATCGCCAGCACCAATCGTTACAATTACCTGCGCATCAGTGGTCGAAATTTCTTGTAATAATCCTTCTTTAGAAATCCATTTTTTCGCTTTGTTTTTTATCATAGCCAACAACCATTCCGAAGTTACTCCTTCTATTGGGAGTTCGCGTGCTGGATAAATATCTAGTAGCCAAATTTCATCGAATTGCGATAAACTTTTGGCAAAATCAGCTGCAAAATCTTTAGTTCTGCTATACAAATGCGGTTGAAAAATCCCTAGTATTTTTTTATCGGGATGCATTTCGCGTGTTGCCTGATGTAAGGCATATATTTCTGTTGGGTGATGTGCATAATCATCGATAAAGACTAAATCATCGGTTTTAATTTGATAGCTAAACCTTCTTTGTATTCCTTTAAACGATTTTAATGCACTTACCAATTTAGGCACCTCAACACCATACTCTAAAGCCATTGCCATAGCTGTGATCGCATTTTTGAGGTTATGATGCCCTGGCATGGTTACTTCTAAATTTTCGATAACACCATCTGGTGTTTTAAGATCAAAAAGATAACTGCCGTTGTCGATAGATATACGTTGCGCCACATAAGCTGAATCATCATTCAAACCAATCGTTATTCCATTAATTGGCAAACCATTAATAATCAATAATTGATTCTTATTTAATGCTGCAAAATCTTTGAAAGATGCTGTTAATGCGTCTGCGTTACCATAAATATCTAAATGATCGGCATCCATTGAAGTTATTGCAGATATATTAGGGTGTAGGTTCAGAAAAGATCGATCAAATTCATCTGCTTCTACAACTATAACATCGTTTCCACTGCTTAGGTAATTGCTTTGATAATTTTCACTAATTCCCCCTAAAAAAGCAGTTATTTTTACACCTGATGCATACAATAAATGCGCTAGTATGGTCGAAGTTGTAGTTTTTCCGTGTGTACCCGCTACAGCTAACGTAAAGGCATCCCTAGTAATTAAGCCCAAAACCTGTGAGCGTTTTAATACGGTAAAACCTAGTTCATTAAAATAACATAATTGTTTATGAGTTTTAGGAACAGCAGGCGTATACACTATAAGCGATGTTTCTTTGTCTAAAAATGCTTTAGGTATTTCACTTATATCTTCGCTAAAAGTAATGGTTACCCCAAGATCATTTAAAGCTCTAGTGATCGCACTTGGTGTTTTATCGTAACCAGCAACCGCAACTCCAATACTTACATAATAACGAGCTAAGGCACTCATACCAATGCCCCCAATGCCAATAAAATATACACACTTTATGTTATTCAACTCCTGCATTTAACTTTCTATAAGTTTTTTTATTTCGCTTACAATTTCGCTGGTAGCATTAGGTTTAGCTAATGCTTTAAATTTTTGCCCCATTTCGGCACATAATAATGAACTTTCTAACAAGCTATCAAATTGTTTTTCAAAATCAGTTTCAATATTTTTTTCTTTGATAAGAAGAGCTGCATTTTCAGCAACTATAGCTTCTGCATTTTTTGTTTGATGATCTTCTGCCACATTTGGAGAAGGAATAAAAATGGTTGGTTTACCCACTAATGCTAATTCAGAAACAGAACTTGCTCCTGCCCTAGAAATAATATAATCAGCAGCAGCATACGCCATATCCATGCGATCAACAAAAGCTAATACTTTTACTTGATCATTACCGAATGACTTATAAGTTTCATAGTAAAATTTACCACATTGCCATAAAACCGATAAATTTTTGGACTCAAAATAAGCCTGCTTTTGAGCAATCAATTTGTTAATGGCACGAGCGCCTAAACTTCCTCCAATAATCAAAAGTACTTTTCTATCATTCTTTAACTGAAAATGTGCTTTTGCTTCTTCCTGACCTATAGAACTAGAATGCATTTGCAAAATATTCTTACGAATAGGGTTTCCCGTTATTTTAATTTTTGGGCAAGGAAAAAACTTTTCCAAACCAGTATAAGCCACACAAATTCGTTTAGCTGTTTTAGACAGAATTTTATTTGTAATTCCAGGATAAGAATTCTGCTCTTGAATTAATGTAGGAATACCAATGCTTCCCGCAACTTTAAGTAGCGCAGCACTTGCGTAGCCTCCTGTACCAATAGCCGCAACTGGTTGGTATTTCTTTAATAATTTATAAGATTTCCAAAGACTACTTAAAACTTTTAATGGTAATAATAGATTTTTGAGATCAAATTTTCGTTGCAATCCACTAATCCATAAGCCTTCAATAGGATAGCCAGCTTGGGGCACTTTTTGCATTTCCATACGATCTTTTGCTCCAACGAAAATAATTTGTGCTGCTGGAAACTGAGCTTTCAACTCATCAGCAATAGCTATTGCAGGATAGATATGACCTCCTGTTCCTCCACCTGATATTATAAATGTTGGTTTATTCATATCGTTTCGCTCAAAATATCTAAAGGATTTAAATCCGCTGCTTCTTTAGCTTTTAATTCTTGTTTTGCGCTTACGCTAATTACTATTCCTAATGCTAAACAGGTCATCCATATCGAAGAACCACCACTACTTATTAAAGGCAAAGTTTGCCCTGTAACAGGGAATAATTCTACTGCAACTGCCATATTAATAAATGCCTGAAATATGATAGGCAAGCCTACACCTATTGCGAGTAGTTTACCATACACATCGGTAGATTTATGTGATATCACAAGAATTCGCCATAACATTACTAAATACACAAACAACACCACAAACGCCCCCAACAAACCAAACTCTTCAACCACTATAGCATAAATAAAATCGGAAGATGATTGAGGTAACAAATTACGCTGCTCACTTTTCCCGGGACCTTTCCCAAAAACACCTCCTGTAGCAATTGCTATTTTCGCTCGCTCTATCTGATATTTTTCGGTTTTATTACCCACACTATCTTTGTCCATAAAACTTTCTACACGGCTAATCCACGTATCAATACGGTTAGGCATTAAATCAGGAAATGCCTTGTTAACCAATACAAACATGGCCAATGAAACAATACCTATTAATATGATTACACACAAATACTTTAACGGATAACCTCCAACAAATACAAGGGTAGCTACCATCACAAAAAGTATTGCCGCTGTAGAAAAATTGGCTGGCAAAATTAATATTAAAACCAATGCCACTGGCAGCCAAAGCGGTAATATTGAATCTTTGAAACTATATTTTTTTTCTAATACTCTTGCCAAATATCCCGCCACAAATGTGAGTAGTACCACCGAAGCCAAGGCAGAAGTTTGAAATGTCATTCCAACTACAGGAATTCGTATCCAACGACTTGCATTGGCTCCTCCTATCGTATTTCCCTGTAACATAGTAACCAACAAAAGCACTACTACAACTGGCAACCCTATATAAGCAAGCCCCTTAAAATATCTGTAGGGAATACGATGCACTCCATACAAAATTGAAAAACCTAACAACAAATGCACTCCATGCTTCACCAAAAATTTTAGGGTATTACCTTCTCCTCCAACATAAGCCAAATTACTACTTGCACTGTATACAGGTATAAATGAGAATATTGCCAATATGGCGATGAACGCCCAAAGCAACTTATCGCCTTTTATGTTGTTTATTAGTGATTTCATATTATTAGTATATAGTACAAAGTATTAAGACTTATCTTCATCACACTGATGATTATAATTTCTAGTTTTACTTATCTTATATTTTAGATCTTAATACTTTATACTCCTTACTTAATACTTTTAATTTATAAATTACGTACTGCCTCTTTAAATTGATCTCCTCTGTCTTCGTAGCTTTTGAATAAATCAAAGCTTGCACAACATGGCGACAACAATACGGTGTCTCCTTTTTCTGAAATATGATAAGCTGTTTGTACAGCCTCTCGCATTGACTGTGTTTCGCTTATGTGGTCTACTGAACCTTGAAAAGCTTCAACAATTTTAGTATTATCAACACCTAAGCAAATAATGGCTTTTACTTTTTCGTTGACTAGCCCCAATAATTCAGAATAATCATTTCCTTTGTCTACACCCCCTACAATCCATACAATAGGTTTTCTTACCGCTTCTAATGCATAATATGTTGCATTTATATTGGTAGCTTTTGAATCGTTGATATAAAGCACATTCTTAATTTTCAGCACTTCTTCTAAACGATGTGCAACATTTTTGAACGAAGACAAACTTTCACGTATCGTTTGCTTTCGGATACCTACCAGCTTGGCTACAGTTGCCGCTGCCATTGCATTTTTGGTATTGTGTTTTCCCGAAACAGCTAAGTCAGAAACCTGAGCTATTTTCTCTTCATTGTCATTGAATCTCATCATAATAGTTTGATCTTTTAAATATACTCCCTGCTCTAATTCTCGATGAATTGAGAAAGGAATGCATTGTGCTTTTATAGGGTTTTGTTGTATATATTTTGTGATGGTTTCATCATCAGCATCATAAATAAAAAAATCCTTTTCAGATTGATTCATTGTGATACGGAATTTTGAAGCCACGTAATTTTCAAATTTGTAATCGTAGCGATCTAAATGATCGGGAGTTATATTTGTTAATACAGCGATATAAGGTGCAAAATTAAATACACCATCCAACTGAAAACTACTTAACTCTAATACGTAATGTGAACATTTTTTTTCGTGTACTGATTTCGCAAAGCTGTCACCAATATTGCCAGCTATTCCTAGTTTACTGATTTCACGTTGCAACAAATGCCCCGTTAAGAGTGTGGTAGTCGTTTTTCCATTACTTCCCGTTATCCCTACGATAGTTGCATTGGTGTAAGGTGCTGTAAATTCTATTTCAGAAATCACGGGAATTCCCTTCTCTTTAATTTTCTGAACAATTGCTACTTTATCTGGAATACCTGGACTTTTAACTACAACACTAGCTTTTAGAATAATTTCTTCTGAATGTTTTCCGCTTTCATAAGAAATACCAGCAGCCGCTAACTGCGCTTTATATGCTTTAGAAATTTCTCCAAAATCAGATACAAACACCTCGTAGCCTTTGGCATTGCCTAAAAGCGCTGTACCCACACCACTTTCGCCTGCTCCAAGGACAACTAGTTTTCTTGTATTTGTATTTTCGTTTTGCATTTCAAAAGGCTATTTACTTATCACAAATAGCAATTATTTTTTTATTTATATTTATTTCCCTCTCTCAATGGAGCACTTGTTTTTGCTATCTCAATTTTAATGTTACGATCGTTACTACTGCCAACAAAATGCCAACAATCCAAAAACGGGTTACAATTTTGCTTTCATGAAAACCTCTTTTCTGATAATGATGATGTAGTGGAGACATTAAGAATATACGCTTCCCCTCTCCGTATTTCTTTTTTGTATACTTGAAATAAGCCACCTGTAATACTACCGATGCATTTTCAGCTACAAAAATTCCGCATAATAGCGGCAATAACAATTCTTTCCTTGCCATAACGGCAATTACTGCGATAATACCTCCAATAGTCAAACTACCTGTATCGCCCATAAATACTTGGGCGGGATAAGTATTATACCAAAGAAAGCCCACTAAACCACCTGCAAATGCTGCAATAAAAATGGTAACCTCACCAAAATTGGGAATGTACATGACGTTGAGATAATCCGAAAAAATGATATTACCCGATACCCAAGCAAAAATGGCAAGTGTAAATACCATTATGGCTGATGAACCTGCTGCCAAGCCATCAATTCCATCAGTTAGATTGGCTCCGTTAGAAATAGCTGTTACTATAAAAATTACTACAGGAATGAAAATGAGCCACGTAAACTTTTTCCAGTCCTTGTTTATCCAAGTTAGTGCCTGCGAATAATCCAACTCATTATTTTTTAAGAATGGAATGGTTGTTTTGTTTGATTTTATAGGTGCTGTAAAAATTCTTTTCTCAGTTTGAGTTCCACTTTTTAATTCTTCTTTAATAGTAACCTCTGGGTGAAAATACATTACTGCTCCAACGATAATTCCTAAACCTACTTGACCTACTACTTTAAATTTACCTGCAAGTCCTGCTTTATTTTTCTTTTTGACTTTTAAATAATCGTCTGTAAAACCAATAAGCCCCATCCACACGGTTGTTACTATTAGTAATACAATATAAATATTGTCAAGCTTGGCAAATAACAACACGGGAATTAGGGTTGCCATAATAATGATAATACCTCCCATGGTTGGCGTACCTGCTTTTTCCATTTGCCCTTCTAAACCCAAATCGCGAATACTTTCGCCCATTTGATTTCGTTGTAACTTTCGGATAATTGTCTTTCCAAAAACAATGGAAATTAACAATGAGACCAAAATTGCCAGACCTGCACGAAATGATAAAAACCCAAAAGCACTAGCCCCTGGAAGCTGATATTGTTTTTCTAAAAATTCAAATAAGTAATAGAGCATTAGCTTAATTTTTTTAATAGTTCCTGAACCACTTCCACATCATTAAAGGCTAATTTTTCTCCTTTAATTTCTTGATAATTTTCATGTCCTTTTCCTGCTATTAAAATGATATCATTTGGCTTTGCCATCATTATAGCGGTTTTTATAGCTTGTTTACGATCAATTATGACTAGTGTTTTTTTATAATTTTCAGCGCTTACACCTGATTCCATTTCATTAATAATTGCATCAGGATCTTCAGATCTAGGATTATCAGAAGTGAAAATTACTTGACCACTTAATTGAGAAGCTATATGCCCCATTTTTGGTCTTTTTTTGCGATCACGATCACCGCCACACCCTACAATCGTAATTAATTCTTCATTATGCGTACGAATACCATTGATGGTTTCTAGCACATTTTTTAAAGCATCGGGGGTATGAGCAAAATCAACGATTACATGAATATTTGTATCGGAAATTATATATTCAAATCGTCCATCGACACTTTCTAGAGTACTCATAAGCCGAAGAACTTCTTCTTCCTCGAGTCCTAATTCGATGGCAACAGCATAAACCGCTACCAAATTAGAGGCATTAAACTGTCCCAATAATTTTGTCCAGATTTCATTATTATTTAATCGCAATAGCATTCCTTGAAAACTATTTTCTAAAATGGTAGCTCGGTAATCGGCGTACGATTTTATTGCATAATTAAGTTTCCTTGCTTTTGTGTTTTGAAGCATAACTACTCCATTTTTATCATCTGCATTTGTTAATGCAAAAGCACGTTTGGATAAACCGTCAAAAAAAGATTTCTTAACATCTCTATACTCCCCAAACGTGTTGTGATAGTCTAAATGATCGTGCGTTAAGTTGGTGAATACACCACCCATAAACTGTAAGCCTTCAATTCGCTTTTGATGGATACCGTGAGAACTCACTTCCATAAAACAAAAATCCACCCCATGATCAATCATTTCAGCTAAATACGCCTGAAGTGCTAATGGGTTTGGTGTCGTATGAGTTGCTGGTACTATAGTATCATTAATACAGACTTTTACCGTTGAAATTAGTCCTGTTTTATATCCTGCTCTTTTAAACAACTGATATAACAAAGAGGTAATGGTAGTTTTTCCGTTAGTACCCGTTACTCCTATAAGCTTTAATTTTTCTGAAGGATTATCATAATAATTCGCTGCCATTACCGCCAATGCTTGCTGCGAATCTTTTACTTTAACATAGGTTACTCCGTTGATCGTATGATTAGGAAAAGCTTCACAAATGACTGCAATCGCTCCTTGATCGACAGCTTTTTTGATAAAATCATGACCATCAGATTGCCCTCCTTTAATAGCTACAAAAACATCATTCAACGCTACTTTGCGTGAATCAAAATGCAAATCGGTTATAGCTACTGACGTGTTACCAATGACAGCCTCGATACCTACTTTATATAATATGTCATTTAATGCAATCACGATAACTCGACAATAATTTGCTTGTTAGATCCTATTTTTTCTCCTGGACTGATCGATTGATTTACAACACGACCACTTCCTGACACTTTTACTTTTAACCCTAAATTTTCTAAAAGAGGCAATACATCCATCAACTCCATACCCTTAACATTCGGCATAATGGTTTTGTACTTATCACTTAACTGTTCGTATTTTTCGTATTGTGGTAAGCCTATAAATTTAGAATCGGCTGTCTGCACCCATTTTGGCTTATAAGATGAAACATGAATTTTAGTAGCGATTTCTTTAAAAACAGGTGCAGCTACTGTACTACCGTAATATCCTTTTTTCTTATTAGGTTCATGTATAACTACCACACACGAGTATTTTGGATTTTCAACAGGAAAAAAACCTGCAAATGAAGCGATATATTGTAAAGGCTTATTTTTAACGTAATAATATTTTTGACAAGTCCCTGTTTTTCCCGCCATAGAAAGTTGTTCGCTATAAATATTTTCAGCAGTACCACGCTCAACCGTTTTCTGCATTAATACTTTCATTTTATTTGCGTTTTCCTTTGAACAAATTTTTACTATGGTTTCTCTTTCTTCTTTTTCTTGTTCAACAGTACTCCAATTTTGAAACTCCTTAATAAATTGAGGTTTTACTAATACCCCCTCATTAGCCACTGCATTATAATAAGCCAAGGTTTGCAATGGAGTCATAGACACCCCATAACCGAAAGCCATCCACGGCAGAGTTGTTCCGTACCAATTTTTAGATCCTGGCTTGGGTAGTAACGGAGCTTTTTCGCCACTAATGGTCACTCCTAGTTTTTGATTTAATTTAATATCATCGTAATAATCCAATAAATCTTCTGGGTCCTTTTTAAAAGCTTCATTTATCAATTTTGCGTAAGCAGTATTTGAAGAAACCTCAAACGCTTTTGCTAGAGAAATTTTACCATATCCGCCCCTATGAGAATCTGGCACTACACGATCATAAAATTTTACACGCCCTTTTTCGGTATCCACAACAGTTGTTGTATCTGCTTTTCCGTTTTCTAACAGCGCTAAAGTTGATAATAATTTAAAGGTAGAACCTGGCTCGTGCGATTCTCCTACAGCATAATTATAATCTTCTAAATAGTTGCCACTTTTCTGTTTAGTTAGGTTGGCTATAGCTTTAACCTCGCCAGTTGCCACTTCCATTACAATAACACAACCATGATGTGCGTCAAAAGTTTTTAGTTGTTTCATTAAAGCATGGTGAGCTACATCTTGCACATTAACATCTATAGTTGATACCAAATCAAAACCATCTTTTGGTTCTTGCTCATTATTACTACGAACAGGTTTCCATTTACCTTTACCAATACTTTGTACTAAGCGCCTACCATGGTGCCCTCTTAAATATATTCCGTAAGCACTTTCTAAACCTACTCCCTTATATTTACCAATACTATCTTGACGCTCATAACCTACAGTTCGTTTGGCAATTTGCCCCATAGGGTATTCACGAACTGTTCTTTGCTCTACAATTAACCCTCCTTTAAAGGCCCCTTTATTAAGAATCGGAAATTCTTTTACCTTCTTATAAGTATCATAATCGATATTTCTACACAACAATAAGTATCGATTTCCTTTTATTCGAGCTTTTTTAATTTTCGACAAGTAATAATTTGAAGAATTCCCAAAAGTCTGAGCTAATGCCTTTGCTAGATTCTTTACTTCTTTATCAAATAAGGAAGCCTTGGGTACTTTTACATCCATACGGATGTCGTATTTGGTTACCGAAATAGCTAGTAAATTGTGATTTACATCATATAAGCTCCCTCTACTTGCCGGCACGATTTCGGTTTTAAAAACCATTTTTTGTGCCTTTTGCTTATACTTTTCTCCATTAAACAACTGTATGTCAATTAATTTATAGGCCAAAAAACCTGAAAATATCAACATAAGGAAGATAATCAGGTATGAGCGATAGGCTATATTTTTAAGTTGTTTACTCAATTTATTTTTTAACTATAAGTTTTACTGGCGGTTTTTTTGGTGGTTCTATTTGCATTGAAGCTACTTGTGTTTTTACATAAGACTCCATTTTTAATTTCATTAAGTGGGATCTTCCCATCGCAAATTCAGATCTATATTTTTTTAGCTGTTGTTTTTTTGAAGCTAGTTCGTACACTTTTCGTTCAGCGCTATGTGATGTTGCAATCATGATTAACGCTAAAAGAGACAAAAACAATAGCATTCGCCAGTTTTTCTCAGCTCCTTCCTCAAGAAGTACTTTACCTTTTAGTATGTCAACTATTTTTTGCTTCACTTTTTATTTATTTCTTAAAACACTATTGCTTTTGCTTAAGGTCTTTCTGCAATCCTTTCTGCAATTCTTAATTTCGCACTTCGTGCTCGACTGTTTTTTGAGATTTCATCATTATTAGGTATCACTAACCCCCCTACCTTTTTGAAAGGCACCTCTACATTCCCGAACATATCTTTTTCGGGTTCTCCTTCAAAAAGTCCGTTTCTGATGTATCGTTTTACCAGCCTATCTTCTAAAGAATGATAGGATATCAAACTCAATCGCCCTCCTTCTGTCAATACTTCTTGTGTTTGTAGTAAGAATTCTTTAAGCACCTGTATTTCTTGATTTACTTCTATACGAATAGCTTGATAAACTTGTGCTAAAATTTTATGTTCTTTTCTACGATCTAAACAAGGAGCAATTACCTCTTTTAATCGGTTTGTGGTTTCTATTAAAGATTCTTTTCTAGCTGCAACAATTAACCGAGCCATTTTAGGAGCGTTTCGTAACTCTCCATATTGTGACAATATTCTGCGCAAATCAATTTCTTCGTACGTATTTATTACTTCTTTAGCAGACAATACTGCTGATTGATCCATACGCATGTCAAGATCAGCATCAAAACGGGTTGAAAAACCACGCTCAGCTACATCGAATTGATGTGATGACACCCCAAAGTCTCCCAAAATCCCATCAATTTTCTTAGCATTGTAAAATCGCAAGTACCGTTTTAGAAAGCGAAAATTATGGGGAATTAGTTGAAACCTTGAGTCTTCTATAATGTTAGCATGAGCGTCTTTATCTTGATCGAAAGCATATAACCTGCCCTTTTCACCTAAACGCGATAAAATTTCTTTTGAATGGCCTCCACCTCCAAACGTAACATCCACGTACACCCCATCAGGTTTAATTTGTAAACCATCGACAGTTTCTTTTAACAATACAGGTATATGATATGCTTGCTCACTCATCATCATCAAAATTCATTACCTCTTCAGCTAATGCAGCAAAGTCATCAATAGATTCATCGACTACTGACTCGTATTTTTGCTTATCCCAAATCTCTACGATATTGATCGCTGAAGAAAGCACTAATTCTTTTTCTATTTCGGCAAAAGCTATAAGGTCTTTTGCTATTAATAATCTTCCATTAGCATCAACTTCAACCATTTTAACACCAGCAGTAAATCGCCGAATAAAATCATTGTTTCGCTTATTAAAGCGGTTGAGTTTATTCATTTTCTGCATAAGCTTATTCCATTCATCCATCGGATACAACTCTAAACAAGGCTGAAACACCGAACGCTTTAACACGAAACTTTTGTGCAACACATTATCCAACTGCTTTTTAAAAGCAGAAGGCAGCGCCAACCGCCCTTTGGCGTCGACTTTACACTCATATGTTCCGATTAAATTGACCACTTTCTAATAGAATTAATCAAAGATACTACATTTAAAACCACATTTTACCACTTTACTCCACTTTGTGAATAACTTCCTTAAGCCTTTATTTTACTGCTTGAGCCGACGTTTTAATTTTTTGTGAACTTTGAAAATGAACTGTTATTCGTTTCACAAAACGACAAACTTATAAGTACTACGAAATTGAATCACAAATGCTCGTAGATTAAAAAAATTAGGATTACTGTTTGTTAAAATCTATATTTGCGGCTGTTACTTGAAAGTCTCAATGAGTAAAAAATTGACATCAGAAGGAAAGTTTAATTACATAAGTGCAGGTGAAGGAACTACGTTAGTGGTGTTGCACGGGTTAATGGGTGGACTAAGCAATTTCGAAGCTTTGTTTAACTACTTTCCTGATCATGGATACAAAGTTGTAATTCCTGAATTACCTATATATGAGTTACCCCTTATTAAAACCAATGTGGGTAACCTTGCCAAATTTCTAAAAGAATTTATTGATTTTTTAGAGGAAGAAGAAGTTATTCTTATTGGAAACTCGTTAGGAGGACATATAGGATTAGTTTTCACAAAAATGTTCCCCGAACTCGTTAAAGCTTTAGTTTTAACAGGAAGCTCTGGCTTATACGAAAGTGGCATGGGAGAAAGCTACCCTAAAAGAGGTGACTACGAATACATTAAGAAAAAAGCCGAAGATGTTTTTTACAACCCTAATGTGGCTACAAAAGAAATGGTTGACGAAGTTTACAACACTGTAAATGACAGAAATCGACTTGTACGTACCTTAGCGATAGCCAAAAGTGCTATTCGACATAATATGGCAAAAGACATTACTAATATTACCATACCCGCCTGTATTATTTGGGGGAAAAATGATACGGTTACTCCACCTGATGTTGCTGAAGATTTCCATAGACTTCTACCAAATTCAAGCTTATATTGGATTGACAAATGTGGGCATGCCGCAATGATGGAACACCCTGAAACTTTCAACCAATTACTACATGAATG
>JAHDEF010000208.1 GCA_020628975.1 Aquimarina sp.
TTTACTTTTTCAATTAAAGCTTGTTTGCCTTCGTAATTACCTTGCTGAGATTCTCTAAGTGAATCGTAATGTGTTTTAATACGACCGTAAATTTGATCAGCCAATTCCATATACTTTGCATTGGCTTCTTCACGTTTTGTCATAGGAAGTGGACCTGCTTTTTTCCATTCTGATTGGCACACTTTCATCTCTGTCTCCAATTGCCTAATATTTTCGATAGGCAACAAAGCTTCCATTTTTTCTAAAATCTTAGCCTTTTCTGTCCAATTACGCATATAGTCAAAGTCACGAGCTTCTTTGAGCATGTTTACATGGTGATAAAACAAATCAACTTGGTGATTGTAGTCAATTTGTTGATTTTTAGCTTCATCCCCGCCAAGTCTGCCAATAGCTTTCCATTTCTCTTGAATAGCATTAAAGCCATCAAAAGCTTTATTAAGTTGCTCTTCTTTGCTATCTACAAGGGCTTTCATTTCTGCAATTACCTCTTTACGCGCCGCTAACTTTTTCTGAAGTTCTTCTTCTCTGCGTTTTCTTTCTGCTTCACGCTTTTGGATATAGACTTCCCGTTTTTCGTTAAATACATCAAGTAACGATTTAAATTTGTCAAATAAAGGCTCTTTGGGAGTCTCAAATTCTTCAGGAGCGCCTCCTGCTTCTTTGTGTTCCTCTCTGAGCTTTTTATTTTTTTCTCTTAACTTATTCATGAAGCTAGCTCGTAAATCACTAACCTCAGCACGTATTTGCTCGAATGAATTTTCTGCTTGCATTAATTCTTCGAGTCTAGCAATTACACTTTCCATTAAACTTTAAAGTTTGATTTAGACGTTGGTTGTTATCATAAATTTTAGACAAGTTATAGCGACATGGTTTTTACTCGTTTTATAGAATGTTAATCATGCTTCTATATGCCTAAAGGAAATGCGAAGTTATTTATTTTCTATCGGATAGCCAAATAAATTGAAGAAAGTCCTTGTAGCTTATCCTTTTAAGTGCTTAAAATCAATAGTTTTACTGATTTTGATAGAAATTATGTGGGGTTGATGTCTAATTTTTAGTAGTATTTAATAATTGGGCACTTGTTAATTGGGCATCTCCTATTTATTCATTCTTTTTTCTAATCTACGCTTCTTGCGTTCTGCTCTGCGTTTCATGCGGCGTTCTTTGCCTTTTCCGTCGCCAATACTAATTAAAGAAAAGTAGCTTTTAGGACTTTCGTTAATTCCATCTAATAATTGACTGGCTGAATTAAGGGTGCTATCTAAGGTAGGCACCATATCACTAACTGTTTGATATAAAGCGGTATCAGTCATGAGTTGTCCAATAGAACCTTCACCAGCATTTATTTTTTCAGTAATTTGTGTTACCTGAGATAGGGTAGTTGTTGCTTGGTCAATAGCTGAACCTGCTTTAGTTAAGGTGCTATCGGCATTGCTCGCTAATTTTTCTAATTCAATTTTTGATAATCTTTGGGTTAATTCTTGTGCATCTTTAGTTAAGATTTTAGCATTACCCGTAATTTCTTTAATGTCGCCAGATAGCACTTTCATATCACCCGATAATCCTTTCATATCACCAGTAATGGCTTTTACGTCTGTACTAATAATATTATCCATCTTATCAGTTAAGCCACTCGCTTTTTTAGTGATAATTTTGGCTTGTCCTGCCATTTCTTTGGCATCACTAGTTACCGATTTAAAATCGTCCATTAATGGACCTATTTTTTTAATGTCTTGTGTTAAATCACCAGCTAAGTGATTTGCATTATCCAAAAGCTTGCTTACTTTTGGAGCTTGCTCTTCTACCATTGTATTGGTATTTTTCAGCAATTTGTTGGTTTGTTGTATGGTTGATTTTGTTGTATTGATGGTCTTTTTTACATCTGTAAAAATTTTATCAACTTCTTGCGAGTTAATGACTGTTTTGGCTTCTACAATCACCGAATCCAATTTTTTCAAAATATCTTCTGCCTTAATTCGGATAGGGTCTAATTGTTCCATTGCCATATCAGCCATATCTCCTAAACCCTTAGCAGTTACACCGGGCATGGCATCTCCTGAAGCATAAAAACTATTTGGAATCATATTTTCGGGGTACTGAATGGCAACTTTCATATCACCTAATAAACCATCCGCCATAATTTGGGCTTCAGAACCTTTTGGTATTTTAATATCGTCATCAATTAAAAAACTAACGCCAATTTTTCCATTTTCTTGGAGCCAAATATCCTCTACTATACCTACTTGTAAACCATTTACTGTAACAGGATTTGCCGTTAATAAGCCATCTACTTTATCATAAATAGCTGTATAGGAATTTTGGGGATTAAGTAAGTTCTTTCCTTTCAGAAAGTTATAACCTAATATAAGGATGATAATGGCTACTATGGCTAATATGCCAACTTTTGCTTCGTTATTCATGGTTATAGGTATAAATTTTAGTTTTCTTTTCAAGTGCAAACAACATGAAGTCAAAGTGCTATAATGCGTGTAAAGTTAAGATTGTTTAGGCAGTTTACAAACAAAAATGAATGTTTGAAAAATGATGATATACAGCTTATTTACAGTGAGTTACTTATCAATATGTAAAAAACATGTAGAAACGAATGACCAATATACTAAAAAATAAGTATTTTGTTGTTTTTAACGGTGTGTTATTAGGGGTAAATATTGATGATTACTGTTCTTTTCTAACACCATTATTGTACACCACTATACGGGCATGTTTAAAGCCTGCTTCTTGGGCATATTGTAAATATTGTTGGGCTGAGTGATAGGTGTTTAGTACCTCTAATATCATATAGTACTTAATACCATGTTGGTCTTGTTCAATATCAATATTAGGAATAGCACTAAATTTGGGATTGCCTAAATCCAATACTTGATAAGCATCATATAACTGCACTCTGTAAGTAAGGTTGCTATTCGTGCTTGTTGGGGTTGCATCGGTATAAGGAATAGTGGCACTAGTAGTTACTGTTTGGGGCATAGGACTAGGGTTTGAAACAACTTGCATAGGTAAGGAAGCACTATTTTGTACAGATGCTGCTTGCTTATGAATGCCATTTCCTTCCATAAATTGTTTGTATTCTTTAAATGCTTGGAAAATTCCTGCTGCAATTAAAGCCTGACCATCTTGCGAATACAAATACATTTCTTCTTGTGGATTACTTAAAAAACCACTTTCTACTAACACACTAGGCATCGCTGTTTTATACAATACCAAAAAACTTTGTTGTTTTACGCCTCTACTATGTCGTCCTAGATTATATTTAAACTGTTTTTCAATTAAATCGGCAAAATGGATACTTTGGTTAAGGTAAGCATTTTGATAGAGGGAAAAAACGATGTGGCTTTCTGT
>JAHDEF010000209.1 GCA_020628975.1 Aquimarina sp.
AGAATTGGCTTATGGTGTTGATGAAGCTTTCTTTGGTTTTATTCCTGGTTCGGTTGGTGAAACTTCTACCTTACTAGTATTAGTAGGTGCCGCTATTTTAATCTTCTCGAAGATTGCTAGTTGGAGAATCATTCTAAGTGGTGTTTTAGGTGCCTTAGTAATGGGATTCATTTTCAATGGAGTTGTAAGTGCAGGTTGGATTACAGAAGGAAGTAAATTCTATGCTTTAATGAGTTTACCATTCTGGCAACATTTAGTAATAGGTGGTTTTGCTTTTGGTATTGTATTTATGGCAACAGACCCTGTTTCGGGTGCGCAAACCTTGAAAGGTAAAATATGGTACGGATTCTTAATCGGAATTTTCGGAGTAATGATCCGCGTATTTAACCCAGCATATCCTGAAGGAATTATGTTAGCGATTTTATTAATGAATGTGTTTGCACCTACTATTGATCACTATGTAGTTCAAGGTAACGTAGCAAAACGAATGAAACGTTTAAAATTAAAGACGGCTTAAACAATGGCAAATACAGATAAAAATTCATACACAGTCGGCTTCGCTATTGCTATGGTAGTGCTAGTAGGGTCTATTTTGGCTGGGGTATTTGGTTCCCTGAAAAGTCAAATTGACGAAAATAAAAAGAAAGAGAAAAAGCAAAATATCTTATTTGCCATGGGAGTTACAAAAGCTACCTTGACAAATAACCAAGATGATATTACAAGTCCTGTAGATGCTGCTCAAGCAGATGAGTTATTCAAAAAATACGTTGGTGAAAATCAATTTATAGTTGAAGGAACAAAAGTGACTAAGACTGAAAAAGCTTTTGATGTTAATGTGAAGAAAGAAGGGCAGAAAGCGAAAGACGAAAGTTACACGCGTAAATTGCCTCTATACATTGGGAACATTGATGGAAAGAAATCATATGTGGTGCCCTTATATGGAAAAGGTTTATGGGATGCTATTTGGGGTTACATCGCTTTGGAAGAAGATCTAAAAACAGTAAAAGGTGCATTTTTTGACCATAAAGGAGAAACGCCAGGTTTAGGTGCTAATATTAAAGAAGCGTTTTTCTATCAAGATTTCAAAGGAGAAAGTCTTTTTAAAGGAAGTACTTACAAAGGTATAACCGTTGCAAAAGGAAATAACGATCCTAAAAACGATCGTAAAAATGATAATAAGGTCGATGCAATTGCAGGTGCTACAATTACAGGTGATGGTGTAACTGCTATGATTAAAAGTGATGTAAAGCTTTACGTACCTTATTTCGAAACCATTAAAGTGAACTAATCATGGCTGAAGTAGCAGAAAAAGAAGTGAAACAAAAAGAGCCTTTATTTTCAAAGAAAAATAAGGCTTTAATGACCGATCCTTTATTTGACAATAACCCAATTACTATTCAAGTATTAGGTATTTGTTCAGCCCTAGCAATCACGGCACAATTAAAGGCATCAATTGTTATGGCACTAGCTGTAACCTTTGTATTGGCAATGGGTAACGTGGTAATTTCATTGATGCGTAATATTATTCCATCAAAAATTAGAATTATCGTTCAGTTAATTGTTGTTGCATCGTTAGTAATTGTGGTAGATCTTACCTTAAAAGCTTTTGCTTACGAGCTAAGTAAGCAATTATCAGTTTTTGTAGGATTAATTATTACCAACTGTATTATTATGGGGCGTTTTGAAGCTTTTGCTTTAGGTAATGGTCCTTGGAAATCATTTTTAGATGGTATCGGAAATGCTGCAGGATATGGATTGATATTAATTATCGTAGGATTCTTTCGTGAATTGCTTGGTTCAGGAACTTTATTAGGTTTTCCAGTGTTAGGTGATCCTATCGAAAAAACAGGCTTATATGCTTTAGGATATGAAAACAACGGGTTTATGTTGTTAGCTCCTATGGCTTTAATTACTGTGGGTATCATCATTTGGATTCAACGTAGTAGAAATAAATCATTAATAGAGAGCTAGTACGCAAATAGTATAAGTTATGGAACATATAGAATTATTTTTTAAATCGATATTTATAGATAACATGGTATTTGCAACATTCTTAGGGATGTGTTCATATCTAGCGGTATCTAAAAAAGTATCAACAGCCGTAGGTTTAGGGGCAGCAGTTATTTTTGTAATGGCTATTACCGTTCCTGCTAACTGGTTGTTAGATCAGTATGTATTACAACCAGGTGCTTTAACTTGGTTAGGTGAAGAATATGCAAGCTACGATTTAAGTTTCTTGTCATTTATTTTATTTATCGCTACAATAGCAACGATGGTACAATTGGTAGAAATAGTGGTAGAAAAATTTTCTCCATCATTATATAATTCTTTAGGAATATTTTTACCATTGATCGCAGTGAACTGTGCTATCTTAGGAGGGTCATTATTCATGCAATCACGTGAAATACCTTCATTAGGAATGGCATTAAATTATGGTGTAAGTTCTGGAATCGGATGGTTTTTAGCAATTTTAGCAATTGCTGCTATTCGTGAAAAAATTCGTTATTCGGCAGTACCAGCACCATTAAGAGGACTAGGAATTACATTTATTCTAACAGGTTTAATGGCTATAGGATTTATGAGTTTTGGAGGTATGTTGACTGGTGACGAAGGGAACAAACAAGAAACAAAAAATGAAGTTCAGGCTGAAGCAGAAGAATTGCTTAATGAGGCTGACGAAATGGTAATCAATACAAACAACAAGTAGTATGTTTATAGCAGCAAGTATTGGAGGAACAATTGTAGCCACAGTGGTTGCATTCCTAGTGCTTACGCTTTTATTAGTGGGTATTTTATTATTTACTAAGCAAAAGTTAGCACCTTCAGGACCCGTAAAATTAAAAATTAATGGTGGCGACGAAGTTGAAGTGGCTTCGGGTGGTACGCTATTAAGTACTTTAGGTAATAATAAAATATTCTTACCATCAGCTTGTGGTGGTGGTGGTACTTGTATTCAGTGTAAGTGTCAGGTGTTAGAAGGTGGTGGTGATTTACTACCTACTGAAGAGCCACATTTTACGCGTAAAGAAGCTGCTCAAGGATGGCGTTTAGGATGTCAGGTTAAAGTGAAATCTGATATGGTAATCCAAGTACCCGAAGAAATTTTTGGTATCAAAAAATGGGAAGCAACCGTAGTACGTAACTACAATGTAGCATCATTTATAAAGGAATTTGTAGTTGAGATTCCTGAAGAAATGGATTATGAAGCAGGTGGATATATTCAAATTGAAGTGCCTAAGTGTACTGTAGATTTTAAGGATATTGATATTACAGCACACCCTGAAGAACATGAGACTCCAGATAAATTCCAATTAGAATGGGATAA
>JAHDEF010000210.1 GCA_020628975.1 Aquimarina sp.
TTAAAAAAAAAGGGTTAATTTATTTTAACCCTTTTTTGTTTGTCATTTTTTAGTAAGAATCACTTCTAGTTTATAAAATTATTAATCTCGTTGAAATACATGTTTTTCAACGATTTTTTTATATGTTATGTCGTATTTTAGCCTTCTATTTAGAATCTATAAAAATTATGAAATATCTATTAGGCTCGATATTAGCGATTTTTTTGAACTTTAGTATTCAAGCAAAAGAATCGAAATTTGGTGAGTTGTCGTTTAAAAAAGCGGTGAACCTAAGTGGGAAACAAAGAATGCTTTCACAGAGAATAGCAAAGATTTTTGTTTTGAAATATATAGGTGCAAATGGTTTGAATATCGAAAGAGATTTGAAGTCTGCACAAATCTTATTCGAAAGAAATTTGAATATTTTAAAAGAGAATGGAAAGTCTCAGAGTGCAAAGGTTAAGGCTAAAATTCATGCTGAAAGTAGAGAGTGGTTTCGCTTTAAAGATGCTTTAAATGATGAGAAAGAAAGCTTAGAGGAGATGCTTGTACAAGCAGAAGAGCTTTTGGTAAAGTGTCACGAACTTGTATTGGCTATAGAAGAAGCTTCGGATTATACTAAGCAAATTTCCTACGATAGTTCTACCAGCCAGATGCGTGTGCAAACAATCAATAAAGCAGGGCGTCAACGTATGTTGTCACAGAAAATGTGTCTGTATTATGCGGCAAGTAGAGCTTTTAAAGATCATCAGAAAGCAGAGGATGCCAAAAAGATATATAGGGGTATTTACGCAGAGATGAATAAAGTGATCAACGATCTTATGGTAAGTGAGTTCAATGATTCTAAAATTGATTTAACAATCTCTGAGATCTTGAATACGTTTGAGTTGATTGAGAATGATAAGAAACATTTTTTAGACAATAAAATACCGTTGTTGACCATTCTTCAGACTTCAGATAAATTGTTGAATGAATTCAATAAGTTGACGAATTTGTATAGCATTAGTTACTAGTTAGCTTATGCATATTAAAAAAGGGATTACTTGTGTTTAAGTAATCCCTTTTTTTGTGAGTCAAATTAAGAAGCCTACCGAAATAGGCTTCTTTAAACCCAATCCTACTGCTTTTGGTTATTAAAAGTTTCCTTTAAAACCTAGGCGTAGCTTTTTAATGATATCCTCCATATAAAGGATAGACAATATTAAATTGTCTGAATCAGCATACGAAATAAATTCGTTGAGAATATTAGTGTTCGTAGTCGATAACTTCTTTTCAGTGGTTTTGTATTTGTATAGAAGTTTGCTATTATGTGAGTCGTTTCTAATACCAACGTCTTCTAATTTTTGATCTGGTTTTGTAGTCAAAGCGATAAAAGGTAAAACGGTAGTTAATTCTTTGTTTCGTTCTAAGTAAATTTTGACTAATTCACCTTTACTGGCATCTTCTAAGTCGTCGATGGTATGAAATTTATTTATACGATCTAATTTTCCGAAGAAAGTTTTCGGAGTCGTCTGTGCACTAAGTTGTGTTAATCCTGCTAATGCGATAGCTACGATTAAAAATATTTTGTTACTCATGTAAGCCGTTTTGTGATTGATTAATTATAGTATTGTTTTGTATGTGTGTTTCTTTAAAACAAAAGAGGGTTGATCTTCGTCTGTAGGATTGGCATACATATCCTTAGCATCTTTAAAATACTTCGTAAACTTGTTTTTGTGAAACATTTTATTGTTACTGATTGCGTCAGGGTATTTGGTTTTTAGTCCAACTTCGCTAATGTTGAAGACATTATTTGTGAAGCTAATGTTGCGATCTACCTGAGATTGTTTTTTGAATGAACTATCTAGTCTAATTCCATTTGAAAAGCCAGAAATACAAGAAGAGTCTATGGATAATCGAGCTAGCTTTTTAGCTGAAATGGCTGGGTGAATAAATTGAATGTTTTCTTGATCAGCTAAGTTTACAATCGTTGCATTCTTTACACGAAGTGTAGAAAGTGCAGCTTCCGAAGAGAATCCTTCTTGCTTGTTATAACCGTCTATTTCTATTGCATAAGATCCGCTAGTGTCAGATATATATGGGTGTCTAATAGAAATGATCTCATTAAGACTGCCGATAAAGCCATTGGCGATATCGTAGTCATCGTCTTTAGCTTTGTAGGAGATTAAATGATTGAAATTACCAGTACCACCAAACCACTCGAAAGAGTCATCAGAGGAGTAGCTGATTTGAATATTTTCGATAATTGTATTTGAGCCAACACCACATAATGTTAAGCCGTTAAGCTCTTTAGTCTGGTTGATTTTGTGTCCAGGGAATTCAATTCTTACGTATCTTAAAATTGCTGATTCTCCGGTAACTTCTTTTCCTCCGTATAAAGAGTATTTAGGGATAAAATTTCCTTCAACAGAAGATATCCCCGAAGCTGTATTGATACGGCCATTACCTAATATTACAATACCACCCCAGTCGCCACTATTTCTTTCTTTAGCAGCTTTGTTGGAGGTGAATATAATAGGTGAGCTCTTTGTCCCTTCTGCAATTAATTTGGCTCCTCTTGTTACAACTAAACTAGCAGGGTGTTCGTGGTCACATCGAATTAGGGTTCCAGGTTCAATAGTTAGTTTGGCATTTTCTGTAACATAAACATTTCCGCTAAGTAGGTAAACAGTATCGTTTGTTAGGGTCATGTCTGCAGAAATAATACTAGGTATTGTCTTTTCTGCACTTAGGTAGCGTTCAAGATTCGGGTGGAAGCTAGTCCATCCGTACATCCATTTTGCAGAAGTCTGATGGTAGTCGATTTGAGACCACCCAGCCAAATTTGCGAAAGCAAATAGGGAGATGAATAATTTTCTCATTAGTAATTTAATTGGGTTTGTGCCGCAAAGATAATTTTGAGAAAAGTGAAATTATGAAACGATAATATTAAGTAATTGTTAGTTAGTGGGTATGATTATGTTAATCAATTAGGTTATTGTTGAATTTTTAACAAATACTTAATGTTGTGAAGGGTTTGAGTTTAGTGTTTTTTGCGTTTCCATAGTTGGATTGCAATAAACTTAATTTTTCGAGTATTGAATTGTTTTACGAAAGAAGAAGTAGCTTCAGAAGCATCTTCTAAATTAAGTGCGTAGCGTACAGCATCAGAAATATTCATGAACTGTTTAGAAGCATAATCCGAGTGGAAAAAGTCTGCGCGAACCAAAATGTCTCGAACAGGACCAATTAATCCAGAGAATAAAATGGTAACGTCTTTTTTTGCAAGTTCTTGTTGTACTTCTTCTAAAGCATAAATTCCCGAGCTATCGATATTAT
>JAHDEF010000013.1:0-16649 GCA_020628975.1 Aquimarina sp.
CGATAGTTCTATTTTTCTTAAGGTTAAAAATACCATAAATCACTACAGCAAGTACTGGTATTGCTGTAATGCTATAATACCAAGGATTTGGAGAGCCTGATGGAGTAGGGTAAGGGTGCAGAGCGCTCAGTCGATACGGGAAAAGTACTTTGATTAGATAGACAAAATACCCGTAAAAGCCAGTACTCAATGAATCAAAAACAGAATAGAAAGCACGGTATTGTAACGCTTTTCCTACATCTTGGGCTTTTATCGCTATGTATGTAAAAACAATACTTAGCAAAAAGAAAGGTACTTTTTCAAGAAATAGTTTTTTTGAGAATTCTCTTTTTTCCAAGTAATCGAATAGAAATAAGATTATAGGAAAAGTGATAGCGCTGCCTTTGGAAAATAATGAAAGAATAAATAATATAAGTGTTGTTATTGGGAAGGTTGATTTTCTTTCAATCAAATACTTATGGTATTGTATTAATCCTCCAAAATAGAAAATAGTATATAACAGGTCTTTTCGAGCCGTAATCCAAGCAACGGCTTCCACATGCATGGGGTGTATTCCGAAGAGAAGTCCAGTAATAAAAGCTACTGTTTTATTTTTTGATAGTCTAAATGATAATTTGTAAACAAAAAATAAAGCAATCAAATGCATTGAAAGGTTGGTCAAGTGATACAACCATGGTTCGTATTTTACAAAAGCATAATCAATAGCCCAAGAAAGAAGTACTAAGGGATTGTAAGAACCGTTGACGTGAAAGGTTGTAAACATATCTTTGATACCACTGATAGAAAGGTTTCTTACCAGTATGTTATCAAGAATATAAATGTCATCATCAAGCCATACCCATCCATTTCGTAGTGTTGAAACCATTACTAGAATAGTTATGATGATGACGGATAAAAGATGTTTA
The DNA here is from genome assembly GCA_020628975.1 of Aquimarina sp. Lineage (GTDB taxonomy): Bacteria > Bacteroidota > Bacteroidia > Flavobacteriales > Flavobacteriaceae > Aquimarina. The sequence goes on from JAHDEF010000013.1 coordinate 906, forward strand.
TCTATTTTTTTCATTTATAGCTTCTATTGTAATTGGGGAATAATAAGATGATAATGTTCAAAGATTTTCGAAAAAGAAGTCTGCTGGATGCGTTGATTAAAATTTTGAAAAATTTCTTTCACCTTTGTTGATTCTTTATTTGTTAAAGTCATATTTTTTTGAAAATAACACATAACAAAATAAAGACTTGACAAGGTAGTTGCTGAACTTTTATTGTAAAGTTCATTGAAATTATTAGCATTCAAAATAAAGCTAATAGCTTTCTGTAAACTTTTTCCTTCTTTAGTTTGGTAATTCCATAAATCAACACCGACTTTTTCTCCTATTATAGCGAGACGAATCCATGCTTCTAAGTTAAACCAACTGTAAGCAAAAGGATCTTTACGCTTAATTTCTAAAGTTTGCATTCCATTACTATCAAACTGTTTATCAATCAGAGATTTGGTGTAAGTAACTGTTTTCTGAGTTTCAAATTTCTTACCCAAGTGTAATGATAATGCTGCTAATTGAAATTCATACCAAGTACCTTGATTATTAATTTGTGACGCCGCATAATGTCCAACAGGGCTTTCTTTCAGCCATCGTAGGTATTCTGTAAACCAAGCATCCATAAATATAGTGTACTGTGGGTTCCATGATCTTGATTTGCTAAACAATAGATACGCATCAATTACCACAGCTGGAATCATGCGTCCATCAATGATTCCAGCTCGTTGAGGGTCTTTGATGCCGGGGATTATTTGTGCATGATTCAAATTCGGATTCATTAGTGTATTGGCATCCAAAAACCAAGTATTTAACATACTAATGCCCTTTTTAGCATATTTTTCATCATTAGTAATTGTATAGGCTATAGTTAAGTAATGTAAGCTATTTGTTAAAGATGAAAGGCTTTTACGGTCAACATCATTTGTAATTGTATATGGATTTGGCTTCCCATCTTTTAAAATCCATGGTAAGCTATCTTTGGTTTTAGGATTAGGCCAATAATACCTGCTCAAGCTTAGGTAATTATGTTTGTCATTAGATGGAGGTAAGATACCTTTATCCATTACCGAAGGGTTTTTTAGTGACAATAGACTATCAGCATGCGTAATCAATTTTTTATTATAAGGGGTATCTGTATTATTCTTGTTTAAAGCAGCAGTTTCTAGTTCCGATTGAACATATTGCGGTTTAGAAGTCATATGTTGAAATAACACCAACCCTAAGGAAAAGATGATTAGAATACTAAGTAGTTTGTAGGATTTTGATGCCATCCTTTATGGTTTAAACATATTCATGGTAAACTTAAAAATATAACTGGCATAAGGCAATAAAACTTAGTAATTGATTTCTTAGTTTTACTTTTTACGAAAAGCCAACTTTATTAATAGTAATTTGTACTCAACAGATGTTTAAAACTAAATTTCAATCATCGAAATTTCTTATTCCCGTTGCTGTAATACTTTTATTTTCATTTTACGTGGCTGGGGTATTTTATCCTGATACATTGTGGACAACACACTTTTGGAGTTTTATTCCATCAAAAGTCGCATTTGTTAGTTTAACAGGTCTTTTAGGATTTTTAGTAGTCGTACAGTTGGGGGGGATAAAACGGCCAAAGGAAAGCTTTTCATTCAATAATCTTTTTGTATTGTTTATTTCTTTGGTAGCCGGAGTATTGTTTTACCAATTTGAAATTACAGCGGACTACTACGGTGATGCCAAAAATTTTAATGCATTATTGAAAAGTAAAATGACAGTACTGCCTCAAAATTTTTGGAGAGACTTACTTTCCATAAAAATACAAACAGGCCATGCCCGTTGGGGGGTCATTCATTTGTATTCATTATTCTCTTATTATACAGGGTTCAGTTTTGCTCTAATTTTTAAGCTAGCAAATGTCGTTTTTGGAGTTGGATTTTTGTTTTTATATGGAAGATTGGTCGTAAAGTATCTTACTGATGGTTGGCTGCAATTATGTTTTTTTGTGGTCGGTATTAGCTCACCAGCTTTGCTTATCTTTTTTGGACATATTGAAACGTATGCCTTGGCTTGGTTTTTATTAATGAGTTGGTTGTATGTATTTATTTCGTTTTTCGAATCAGGAAATTTATGGCGTTTTATTGCTGTATTGTTCTTTCTTATTGTTGGAATACGATTCAACACTTTATTTCTGTTGTTAATACCAGTAACATTTCTTGGTGTTTTATATCACTTAGATTTTACAATTAAGAACTTAAAAGCATACTTTACCCTAAAAAATCTCTTCTTATTTGTTTTAACCCCCATTTGGATCATAGGTGTTTTATTGTATTTCTTTTATTTTAAAGATTATAATGATACGAGAGTTCTAGATGGTGATGTAGCTGCTATTGATCGCTTGTTTCTTCCACTACTATCACCAGAAGCGCCATTAGACACGTATAATCTCTTAAGTTGGAATCATATTTTCGATGTTTTACAAATGCTCTTATGGTGGTCTCCAACAGTTGTCTTCCTAGTATTTACTATCATTGTCTATAGTAAAGAATGCAGCTGTAACACTACTTTAATCAATGGGTTATTAGTTACAATATTACTTTTTGTAAGTTTTTTATTTATGATAAATCCTTTAATGTCATTACCTATGGATTGGGATTTATACTGTTTGCCTTTACCAATTGTAATGGTGACTTTGGTTTTAATCTTTAGTAGACTTCAAAAAGAGATACCAGCATTTACTACTTTTTTAAATGTTACTGGTATTAGCCTGCTTTGTGTTCCTGCTTTTTTTGTGTTTTTTGATACAGAAATGCATTCTAAACGTATAGAAAGTGTAGGAGTTAGAGTGTTTAAAACATATTACACGCATTCGGATTCTTACTTGTTGTATGCATTACAAATGTTAGAAGATCCAAATTTGTATCAACAACGAAAAGCCAATTTGATCGAGAAACTAAGACCTCATACTAGTTTTACTAATAATAAAGCCTATGCGAATTTATTGTTAGATGAAGGGATCAACTTTTATGCAGAAAAGAAATATCAAAAAGCGCGTAATTTATTTTTAAGTGCTTTGAGATACTATCCTGAGGATAATACTACAAGAAAGTTTTTGCGCAATACAAATTTGATGCTATATAAACATGGATTCAAGACACCAGCACACCATATAGCGAGTGCAGATTCTTTAGCAACAACAGGTGTAAGTGCTTCAAGAAAATTTGAGTTACATCAAAAAGCGCTAAAAGATTTGGAGAGGGCCGTTTTTTATGATCCTGTCAATCCTAAGATTTCATTATTTCAAATGGAGGTATTTTTCAAATTAAAACAATTCGATCGCGCTTTGATTTCTGCGAAAGAATTGATTCGTTTTAAATATCCATCTCCCGAAGAATCTTTGCGATTCGGAATCCATTGTGCTCTTGAGGCAGCTAACTACAAAGAGGCTTTGTCGTTTTGTGAAAGGTATTTAACGTATCATAAAGACGATGCTTTTATTCAATCTATAAAAAGTGATTTGAAGAATAATAAGAATGTTACTAGTTTAAAATCGAGATTTGTTCAAAAATAGATTTATGAAATTTAAAGTACTTTACTGTTTGCTAAGCATCCCTTTTTTAGTTTTTTCTCAAGAAAAGCCGCTCAGTATTACCCAAAAGTGGATGGATGTACTTTTAAAGATGATTGAAAATGACGGGCAAGGACCAACGATACAAGCGCGTAATTTATTTCATACCTCTGCTGCTATGTACGATGCTTGGGCAGCGTATGATAAAAATGAAAACACGTTTTTTTTAGGGAAAGCATATCATGGTCACGATTTGGAATTCGATCAAGAGTTTAAGAAGGTATCTTCTAATATGGATAGTTTAAGGAATATAGCGATTAGTTATGCAGCCTATAATGTAATTCAATATAGATATAGTCAATATGGAAGTAAAGGGCGTACCGTAGATATAGCGGTTAATCTTATGGAAGATTTACAATTAACAGTTAATAATAGAGATGTTGATTATAAAAGTGGTAGTCCAGAAGCTTTAGGGAATTATATCGCTAATCATATTATCGAGATAGGACAACAAGATGGTTCTTTGGAAGAAGAGAGTCATCAGTCCGAAAGTTATGAATTTATCAATTCAAATCTTAAGCCAGGTGATAGTGGAGTAGGAGTGCTAGATGATCCTAACAAATGGCAACCTATTGACGTTAATACTTATGTAAGGAAAAAAGGTTTGGATAAGACACTACAGGATTGGAATCTATTGTTAGTCGATGGGAATACGCAATTTCTAACTTTTTTTTGGGGAAATGTATTGCCGTTTGCTTTGCCAGATAAAAAGTCTTCTGTGTATTTTGATCCAGGAGCTCCTCCCTTTTTTGATCCTAAAAGAAAAGAAAGTACATCTGAGTATCAATGGGGATTTCAATTAGTACAAGATTGGTCGGGATATTTAGATCCTTTTAAAAATAAAACGATTTGGGATATTTCCCCTAAAGGTATTACTAGTCTAGAGGGGCATTTGCCAGTAGGTTTCGAAGCATATCAAAAATACTATAGCAAAGCAAAAAATAATTTACCAAAAGAGCATAAGACAAACCCATATTCAAAGAAACCCTATGAAAGGAATCCTGTGAAACAAGGGGATTATTGTCGTGTTATTGCCGAATTTTGGGTAGATGGCCCAACAACAAAATCGCCACCTGGGCATTGGCTTCAGTTTTTAAAAGAGGTTTCTTATCAACCTAGTTTTAAAAGGAAATGGAAAGGCAAAGGAGATGAGATGTCTCAATTAGCATGGGATACGAAAAGTAATTTCCTGCTTAGTGGTACGTTGCACGATGCTGCTATTGCGTGTTGGGATGTGAAATCATTCTATAATTATGTGAGGCCAATCACTGCCATTCGATATTTAAGTAGTTTGGGACAATCCTCGGACCCAAGTTTACCTAATTTTAACCCTAATGGCATTAAACTTAAAAAGGGAAGCGTAGCACTAATTAAAGAAAATGACCCTTTGGTCGGAGCTAATAAAGAGCATTTAAATAAAATAAAAATAAAAGCATGGAAGGGACCGGATTTTGTTGATAACCCTTTTGAAGATACGGCGGGTATAGGGTGGATTTTAGGTGAAAATTGGTGGCCTTATCAACGTTATATGTTTGCGACACCGCCGTTTGCAGGTTATGTTTCAGGGCACTCTACTTTTTCAATTGCTGGAGCAGAAATACTAAATTATATTACGGGTTCACCCTATTTTCCAGAGGGACTAAAAACTTTTACAGCGAAAAAGGATGAGTTCCTAAGTTTCGAAAATGGACCTTCTACAGATGTAAATTTACAATGGGCAACCTATTATGATGCTGCGATCGAGACCTGTCTTTCCAGAGTTTGGGGGGGGATTCATCCGCCCGCCGATGATATTGAAGGAAGACGCTTAGGGCAAAAGATTGCTTTGAATGCCATACAATTTTCAAAAGAAATTATAAAAGAATAGATATGACTGCAAAAGGAATATCTATTAAAACGCTTAGGAATATCCTCTTTTACATAATAGGAGTTTTTCTATTTCAAGAATTGGTATTTCGATTTTTATTTCCAGTTCCAGAAATCTCTAATTTTGATCGTATCAATTACATGTTTTTGTCTTACGACAATATAGGATTCAAACATTCTAGTAATAAACAGCGTCTTTGGCAATCACAGCCAGATACCAGTGCTATTTTTAAGCATCATATGAATCGATATGCTTTTCGTGATAAAGAATGGGAAGTGGATAAGCCTAAAGGCCAGAAAAGGGCTTTATTCATAGGCGATAGCTTTGTGGAAGGCATTATGGCTAGCCAAAATCAAACAATACCTAAGAGTTTCGAACAAGCCAGTCAAAATAGTTATGAAGTGTTTAACGGAGGGATGGTAGGCTGCGGATTGCCAGCCTATTTACAATTAGCGGCAGATGCTATACCTACGTTCAAGCCTGATGTTACGTTCTTATGTATTTTTGCAAATGACTTGGGGAAATCCCAGCCTAGAGTTCCAGAGTATTTTTTAGAGCCTAATTATTTTAAATGGTATACTCCTCGATTGGTAGAAATTTTCAATGAATTTAAAACACATGGCCCGATACTATTTCGTTGGCATCAAGAAAAAGAATATTACCTTAAACCTGTTCCTGAGAAATATAATCCATGGTCCTTTGCAAAGGATACTTTAATTACAGAAGTAACTACAGAGTTGGGTGAACAAATGCAAAAAGCTTCTTTCAATCCTTTTCTGGTAAATGCACTCTACAAAGAAGAAAAATATTTAAGGAAAAAACCAAAGTTAGGTCATACGCTTCCTTTCTTTAAGTATACCTGCGATAAGTTTCATTCTAAACCTATTGTGGTTTATATTCCGAGTAGAAATCAACTAAGCGATTATTATCTTCAATTTGAAAAACAGTATTGCTTAAATGCGTGTTACAGTATTAAGAGCTTAACAGGAATGAGATATTCATTACATCAAAAAAGTATTGCTGAGCAGTGTAAGAAGTTGGGTATCTCATTTATTGATTTGACTTCAGTCTTAAAGGAACAAGAATCTTTAGGGAATCATTTGTATTGGAATTATGATCAGCATATGAAAGAGAGGGGCTATACTTTTGTTGGAGAGTATATTTATAAAGTATTTATATCAAAAAGTAACCTTTAGAATTACGATATCTATCTGATATTAAGAAGGTTATAAAACATCAGCAGCCTAGTCTTTAAGAAAATGTTCTTCGTTTAATGAATATAATAAGTCCCGTACATGAATTGGTATTAGAATCATTTTCATTGAAATCAGATGGAGATGCTAAAAATTATTACTTCAAAATAGTATAATTTTGCACCCTATTATTTTAGATATGACACATTCTTTAGAGGAATTAAAATCGGGGCAATTAATTGGTTTAAAAAGATTAAAAATAGCTACTGGTTTAACCGAGTTTCCAGAGGAAATTATTTCACTTTCGGAAACCTTAGAAGTATTGGATTTGTCAGATAATCAGTTGACAGCCTTACCCGATAGTATATCTCAATTAAAGCATTTACGCATCCTTTTTTTTGCTCGAAATAAATTCACTGAATTTCCTTCGGTATTATCAAAATGTCCTGCTTTGAGTATGATTGGTTTTAAATCCAATCAAATTCAAAAGGTGCCAGAAAATACATTTCCTCCCTTATTAAGATGGTTGATTTTAACCGATAATAAGATAGAAAAGTTGCCAAAAAGCATCGGTAATGTTCATTTACTTCAAAAATGTGCTTTAGCAGGAAATTTAATAGAAGAGTTACCTGCTGAAATGGCAGGCTGTGTGAATTTAGAATTGCTTAGAGTTTCAGCAAATAGGCTTAAATCAATACCCAAATGGTTATTTGAGTTGCCTAAATTGTCTTGGGTAGCTTTTGGAGGTAATCCAGTTATAGATGAGATGCAATCCAATAATGACTTAGAGGCATTTGAGTGGAATGATTTTACTATTGAAGAGCAATTAGGGGAAGGTGCATCTGGGGTGATTTCGAAAGCCAATTGGAATTCCAAACATAAAGATGTTGCGATTAAAGTTTTTAAAGGGGAGGTAACTAGTGATGGTTTGCCAGAAGATGAAATGCAAATATGTATTTCAGCAGGAACTCATGAAAATCTAATTCCCATTTTAGGGAAAATTAAATCACACCCCAATGGGAGGAATGGTCTAGTAATGAAACTGATATCTTCTAGTTATGTGAATTTAGGAAACCCGCCTAGTTTAGAAACCTGTACCAGAGATACATTTAATCCAGGTGTGACCTTTAGTTTTGAAGATGTGTTGAAAATCGCTAAAAGTATAGCTTCAGTTTGTGCTCAGTTGCATAGTAAAGGAATCAATCATGGAGATCTTTATGCACATAATATTTTGATAAATAAGAAGGCTGATAGTCTATTGGGAGATTTTGGAGCGGCTTCTTTTTATGATATCAATTCGGATCTTGCTCCTACTATTGAACGTATCGAAGTAAGGGCATTTGGGTGTTTGATAGAGGATATTTTAAGTCTCGTTAAAGAAAAAGAAGTCAATTATAATGTTAAGGATGAATGGCTGAAATTGATTTCTGAGAGTGTAAATCCAGAGGTGAAAAGACGTCCTAGTTTTTCAAGAATTGTAGACATATTAAATGGGTTTTAACCCCAATAGGAAACAACTTAGTTATTTTATATTTTAGCAATATTGGCTGGAAAAGTATTTTATATAGCTAAGAAATTAGCAAAGAGAAAATTTCCTTCGGTATAAGAATGATTGCGTATTGGTATACCTGCTGCATTATTGAATTTAAAATTAAAATAAGCACACCAATACAATAGATTTTATTTTTCTAGATAGCTAAATAATTCTTTGATAAAGGGAGTAAAACAAAGGCTAGATGCCGATGAAAATGTAATTAAATTTCTTTTTCAAAATGACTATAAAAAAATAGTATCATGGCAAAAGTTTTAGGGATATCGGCTTTTTACCATGATTCGGCAGCTGCTTTAATTATTGATGGAGAAATTATTGTAGCCGTACAAGAAGAACGATTTACGAGAGTAAAGCATACCGAAGTTTTTCCTTTAGCATCCATAGCATTTTGCTTAAAAGAAGGAAACTTGACTATAGATGAGCTAGATGCTGTCGTTTTTTATGATAAACCATTCTTAAAATTCGAGCGCATACTAGAGACGTATTATACATTTTCTCCCAAAGGTTTGGTCTCTTTTTTAAAAGCAATGCCTGTTTGGATAAATCAAAAGATTTTTATAAAAAAAAAGATCATCGATGGGTTAAAAGAAATCGGTGAATTTGACAGAAAAAAGCTGAAATTATTATTTAGTGAGCACCATCTCTCACATGCTTCAAGTGCCTTTTTCACATCCCCTTTTAAAGAGGCCGCGATACTTACAATTGATGGTGTTGGAGAGTGGGCGACGGCAAGTATTGGAGTGGGTATTAAGAATGCCATAAGTTTAAAGAAAGAATTGCATTTTCCACATTCGTTAGGGTTATTGTATTCTGCATTTACTTATTATTTGGGGTTTAAAGTAAATTCTGGAGAATATAAATTAATGGGATTGGCTCCTTATGGAAACCCCAAAGACGAGCAAACACTTGCCTTTATAACAAAGATAAAAGCAACACTTGTCGATATAAAATCAGATGGTTCGGTTTGGTTAAATCAATCGTATTTTAATTATGCAACAGGCTTACGCATGATTAAGCATAAAAAATGGCTAGATTTATTTGGACTTCCTCCTCGAAAAGAAAAGGAAGACATACATGCAGCTCATTGTAATTTAGCATTAGCAATTCAAAAAGTTACCGAAGAAATAGTGCTAAAGATGGCTGCTGAAGCCAAGCGTATCACAGGAAGTGAAAATATATGTTTGGCAGGAGGTGTCGCATTAAATTGTGTGGCTAATGGAAAGTTAGTCGAGTCTCAATTGTTTAAACATGTTTTTATTCAACCAGCTTCAGGAGATGCAGGAGGTGCTTTGGGGGCGGCCTTAGCCATTCATAGTATGTATTTCGAAGAAGAGCGAATTATCTCGGAGTATGATGCTATGAAAGGAACTTATTTAGGGCCATCTTACACGGACTTAGAAGTTGCTCAAATGAATACTGCTATAGGAGCTATAGCCGTAGAATACAGTTTGGAAAATGAAATGCAAAAGATGATTTCGGAAGCCTTGGTAAAGGGTAAGGTAATCGGTTGGTTTCAAGGGAGTATGGAATTTGGGCCAAGAGCACTCGGAAATCGAAGTATTCTGGCAAATGCTATGAGTGCAGAAATGCAACAAAAAGTAAACATGAAGGTTAAAAAAAGAGAAGGATTTCGGCCATTTGCACCAGCTGTTATGGAAGAAGATGCTGGACAATATTTTGATCTAAAAGAGAAATCGCCTTATATGTTGGTGACTTCTCAATTAAAAGAAGCATATAGAATGTCTATACCTAAAAATTATCATAATTTATCGATCAAGGAAAAGCTGGCGAATCCTAGAAGTTTATTTCAGAGTATAACGCATGTCGATTTTTCGGCCAGAGTACAAACGGTTTCAAGGAAAACAAATCCTAAGTTTTGGAATCTTTTAAATGAAGTGAAAAAGATCACAGGACATGGAGTTTTAATAAATACCAGTTTTAATGTTCGAGGGGAACCGATTGTTTGTTCGCCTTTAGATGCATACAAATGCTTTATGAATACTGAACTGGATCTTTTAGTAATCAATAACTTTGTGTATAAGAAAACAGATCAACCAGATTGGGATGATAATCAAAAGTGGCAACTTGATTTTCAAAAGGATTAAGAAGAGGACTAGTGTATAAATAGTTATCCTTACTTGATAAGGAATTACATACAGATGATCTTTAGTCATTGATGAGGTCTGGAGCTTCTCGGAATGGCAGATTACCTATTGTTAGTGAACGTATGGTTTAAATCGTATAATAATGAAAACAGTATAAAAGAGCGGGGAAATGGAGTTTTTAAGAGATTTATGGTTGTTTATGAAGGAACGCAAAAAGTATTGGCTAATCCCTATGATTGTAATTTTATTAATCATTGGTGTTTTGGTTGTTTTTGGAGGTAGTAGTGCGATGGCGCCTTTCATTTATTCAATATTTTAGTAGTAAGATGAGGGGACAGAAATCAAATCCTAAAACAACACTATTCGTCACCGCAATAGGGATGCTAATAATCTATTTAAAGTTTAGACTCGATTGGATATTGTATCTGTTGGTAGGTGTCGTATTATTAGGGGTAATTTCAAAAAGAGTACGTCAAATGATTGACCAGGTATGGATGAAAATGGCTTATGTGTTAGGTCTTTTTATGCCTAAGATATTATTGACTATCATTTTTTATGGAATACTATTTCCGATTGCTTTATTATTCAAGCTTTTTGGTAAGAGTGATATCATCCTAAAAAACAATAGAAAGAGTTTTTTTAAGGAAGTAAATAAAAGTTACACTTCAGTATCTTTCGAAAAATTGTGGTAATATAGATTTATCGTTCTTTTAAAATATAATGTTGCTTTTTGATCTAGTTTTGTAAACATAAAAACCTCAGAGGCCTTTAAGACCTGTGAGGTTTTATATAATTGAGAAAGGTGAAAATTATCCTTTCAAAGAAGCAGATAAGTATTCGCGGTTCATACGAGCGATGTTTTCCAAAGAAATTCCTTTAGGGCATTCGATCTCACAAGCACCAGTATTCGTGCAGTTACCAAAACCTTCAGCATCCATTTGTGCAACCATCGCTTGCACACGATCAGTAGCCTCTATTTGTCCTTGTGGTAACAAAGCATATTGCGAAACCTTAGCTGAGGTAAATAGCATAGCAGAAGCATTCTTACAAGCTGCTACACAAGCACCACAACCAATACAAGTTGCTGCATTAAAGGCATCATCTGCATTTTGCTTGTTTACAGGGATAGCATTTGCATCAATAGTATTACCAGAAGTGTTTACTGAAATGTACCCACCAGCATGTTGAATACGATCAAAAGCACTACGATCTACCATTAAATCTTTCACTACAGGGAAAGCTGCAGCACGGAAAGGTTCAATAGTAATCGTATCTCCGTCATTAAACATACGCATGTGTAACTGACAAGTCGTTACTTTACGATCAGGCCCATGAGGCTCTCCGTTAATTTGTAAAGAACACATTCCGCAGATTCCTTCACGACAATCATGATCGAAAACTACAGGCTCTTCTCCTTTATTAATTAATTGTTCGTTAAGAACATCTAGCATTTCTAGGAAGGACATGTCTTCTTCGATTCCATCAATTGGGTAATCGACCATTTGTCCTTTATCGTTAGCGTTTTTTTGACGCCATATTTTCAATAGTAATTTCATAACTCTAAAAAGATTTGAGTATTGAGTATTGAGTACAGAGAGAATACATCTAAAATCTCACTTCTCAATACTAATATCTATTTATATGAACGAGTTTTAACCTCAATATTTTCAAACACTAATTCCTCTTTATGCAATACAGCATCTTTTGGTTCACCTTTATATTCCCATGCAGAAACAAACGTAAAGTTTTCGTCATCACGTAATGCTTCTCCTTCAGGAGTTTGGTATTCTTCACGGAAGTGACCCCCGCAAGATTCATTTCTTGTTAAGGCATCTTTAGCGAATAATTCACCCAATTCAAGGAAATCAGCTACGCGACCTGCTTTTTCTAATTCAGTATTCATACCTGTTGCTTCTCCTGGGATGTTTACATTTTCCCAGAAATCAGCACGTAAAGCAGCAATCTCATCGATAGCTTCTTGTAAGCCTTCAGCATTACGAGCCATACCACACTTATTCCACATGATCTTACCTAACTTCTTGTGGTAATAATCAACAGAATGTTGTTTTTTGGTATTCATTAATTTAGAAATGCGATCGGTAACTTCTTTTTCGGCAGCATCAAATTCAGGAGAATCTGTTGGAATTTTTCCTGTACGAATATCATCCGCCAAATAATCACCAATAGTATAAGGCAATACGAAGTATCCGTCAGCCAAACCTTGCATTAAGGCAGAAGCTCCAAGGCGGTTAGCACCGTGATCAGAGAAGTTAGCTTCTCCAGCGGCATAACAACCAGGGATACTTGTTTGTAAGTTATAATCAACCCAAAGACCACCCATAGTATAGTGCACCGCAGGGTAAATCATCATAGGAGTTTCGTATGGATTCTCATCTACGATCTTCTCATACATTTGGAATAAGTTTCCGTATTTATTTTCAACAACTTTTTTACCAAGTTCTTGAATTTTAGCTTCACTAGGGTTTTTAATACCACTAGTTAACGCTTTTTCCTTTCCGTAGCGAATAATTGCAGAAGCAAAGTCTAAGTAAACTGCTTCACCAGTTTTGTTAACTCCGTATCCAGCATCACAGCGTTCTTTAGCCGCACGCGATGCAACATCACGAGGTACCAAGTTACCAAAGGCCGGGTAACGACGTTCTAAGTAGTAATCTCTATCTTCTTCAGCAATTTGTGTAGGTTTTAGTTTTCCTTCGCGAATTGCTTTTACATCTTCTATATTTTTAGGTACCCAAATACGACCATCGTTACGTAACGATTCTGACATCAAGGTCAATTTCGATTGGTGATCTCCCGATACAGGAATACATGTTGGGTGAATTTGAGTATAACAAGGATTTGCAAAGTGAGCTCCACGACGGTGCGCTCTCCAAGCAGCCATTACATTACTTCCCATGGCATTTGTGCTCAAGAAAAATACGTTTCCGTATCCTCCAGTAGCTAAAATTACCGCATGAGCAGAATGACGCTCAATCTCACCAGTCACTAAGTTACGTGCAATAATACCACGAGCTTTACCATCAACTTTTACTAAATCTAGCATTTCGTGACGGTTAAACGCTTGAATTTTACCGCGGTTAATTTGGCGGTTCATTGCAGAGTATGCCCCTAATAATAATTGTTGACCCGTTTGTCCTTTAGCGTAGAATGTACGAGACACTAACACCCCTCCAAAAGAACGGTTATCTAATAAACCTCCATATTCACGAGCAAAAGGCACCCCTTGTGCTACACATTGATCGATGATATTACCCGAAACTTCAGCTAAACGGTGTACGTTAGCTTCACGAGAACGGTAATCACCACCTTTTATAGTATCATAGAAAAGACGGTAGTTTGAATCTCCATCTCCTTGATAATTTTTTGAAGCGTTAATTCCTCCCTGTGCTGCAATTGAGTGTGCGCGACGAGGGGAATCTTGGTAACAAAAAGTTTTTACGTTATATCCTAGTTCTGCTAAAGATGCCGCAGCACTACCACCGGCTAAGCCAGTACCTACAACGATCACATCGATGTTACGTTTATTAGCAGGGTTAACAAGGTTAATGTCATTTTTATGTTTTGTCCACTTATCTGCTAATGGACCTTGAGGTATTTTAGAATCTAATGCCATAGTATAAATCGATTAGTGGTTAAAATGATGAAAAATTGCAATAAAAATGAATCCAGCAGGAATCACAATAGCAAATGCCTTAGCAAATTTTTGAATGCCAGTAGAATATTTATTATTCACTCCAACAGACTGGAATGAAGACGCAAAACCATGTAACAAGTGTAATGCTAAGAAAACAAAAGAAATCACATAAAGGATGGTGCGTACTGGACTAACAAATTTCTCTTGTAATTCATGATAATATCTTGTTGGATCTTCAGGGCTGAATTCAACGTACTTGTGTATCATTTCAGGAATCCAGAAGTCATAAAAGTGTAACCCCAAGAAAGCCAATACAACCAAACCAGAGTAAATCATATTTCTAGAAACCCAAGGAGCGTTAGCACTGCCGTTATAGTTTGCGTATTTAACAGGGCGAGCAGCTCTGTTTTTGGTTTCTAAAATAAATCCCATGATAAAATGGAAAACCACCCCAAAAATTAAAACGGGTTGTAGTGCAAATTGCACCAATGGATTTGTTCCCATGAAATGAGAAGCGGTATTGAAAGCATCTTTACTAAAGACAGAAGTCAAGTTAATAGAAAAATGCTGCAACAAGAAAAAGACTAAAAATAATCCAGATAACGCCATGGCTACCTTTCTTGCTATAGATGATTGAATAGGTTTACTCATTATACAATAAATTTTAGCTTGACAAATGTAATTTCGAAAACCTTTTTGTACAACTTTATAATATAGTTTAATACTTGTTTAAAATCATTATAGATAAGTATTGATACGTAGTTGTACTTAAGTAGTTGTTGTTTTTAAGGTGGCATAAGCTTCAATTTACAAGCGTGTAAATTTGATTTTATTGAGAAATGATTTCGTTTTTAAAAAAAACTCAAGTGACTGCTGTGTAATATTTTGATAAATCACTTAGTGGAATTATTTATGGATATTAGTACATAGAAACTTTAAAAGTATTTACTAATTCACTTAGAGTTTGGTCTGTATGATTAAACAGTTTGATGTCAGCTGCTTTTGCATTACAAAAGTCGCTGAATATTGTAATAAGAAAAGAGCTTTAGTACTTAATATAGATGGTTACTTAAACTTTTGGTAGACTGAGCATAGTCAGAGTCAATAATTTCTTCAAGAAGATTTCATATATTATACTATTTTAGACGGATACTTTGTAGTAAAGAAATAATGAATATAGACAAGAAAAAGCAAGAAGCTTTAAAATACCACGCCGAGCCTACTCCAGGTAAAATAAAAGTAGTACCCACTAAAAAATATGCCACACAGAGAGATTTGGCATTGGCCTATTCTCCAGGGGTTGCAGAGCCTTGTTTGGCAATAGAAAAAGATGCAAACGATGCTTATAAATATACCACTAAAGGGAATTTAGTTGCAGTTATTTCTAACGGCACTGCAGTATTGGGATTGGGTGACATTGGTGCAATGGCATCAAAACCTGTAATGGAAGGAAAGGGGCTTCTGTTTAAAATTTTTGCAGATATCGATGTTTTTGATATCGAGGTGGATACAAAGAATGTAGAGGAATTTATTCAAACCGTAAAAAATATTGCACCCACTTTTGGGGGAATTAATTTAGAAGATATCAAAGCACCAGAGGCTTTTGAAATTGAACGACGTTTAAAAGAAGAATTACCTATTCCGGTAATGCACGACGATCAGCACGGAACAGCTATTATTTCTGCGGCTGCTTTATTAAACGCCTGTGAAATCGTAGGTAAAAAATTAGCAGATATTCGTATTGTAGTAAGTGGTGCAGGTGCAGCTGCAGTTTCTT
>JAHDEF010000013.1:16659-20388 GCA_020628975.1 Aquimarina sp.
TGTACGCGGTTATATAAATCTTTTGGAGTAAAAGCTGAAAATATAGTAATGACCGATAGTAAAGGTGTCATTCGAAAAGATCGTGGAAATCTAACTTCACAAAAAGCAGAATTTGCTACAGATAGAGATTTAAATACGCTCGAAGATGCGATGAAAGATGCCGATGTCTTCATAGGTTTATCAATGGCTGATATTGTAACTCCTGAAATGTTGTTGTCAATGGCTAATGATCCGATTGTTTTTGCCATGGCAAATCCAAATCCTGAAATTAAGTATGATATAGCTGTGGCGACAAGGAAAGACATCATAATGGCGACTGGGCGAAGCGATCATCCTAATCAGGTAAATAATGTATTAGGTTTTCCTTTCATTTTTCGAGGGGCTTTAGATGTCCGTGCTACAGCGATCAATGAAGCAATGAAAAAAGCAGCAACCTTAGCTTTGGCTGCTTTAGCAAAAGAGCCTGTGCCAGAGCAAGTAAATATTGCTTACAATAAAACAAAATTAGTTTTTGGGAGAGAATATATTATCCCTAAACCTTTTGATCCTAGGCTGATTGGCGAAATACCAGTGGCAGTTGCAAAAGCAGCTATGGAAAGTGGGGTAGCTCAAGAACCGATCAATGACTGGGAAGCGTATAAACAAGAGCTTTTAGGGCGCTTAGGAAATAATAATACATTGTTAGAATTACTTCGAGATCGAGCGCGTCAAGACCCAAAGAGGGTGGTTTATGCTGAAGGAGAAGAAATTCAAGTATTGAAAGCAGCTCAAGTAGCTTATGAAGATGGCTTTGCAATTCCTGTTTTATTAGGGCGAAAAGAAGTGATTCAAGAAATTGCGAATCAAATTAAATTCGACCTTTCTGAAGTAGAGATTATTGATCCTAAATCAAAAGAAGAAAAGCATCGGAAAACAAAATATGCCACGCATTATTGGGTGGAGCGCAAACGCAAAGGGGTTACTTTAAATGATGCGGAAAGTTTAATGCGCGATCGAAATTATTTTGGAGCTATGATGGTTAATACGGGCGATGCTGATGCACTGTTGTCGGGATATTCCAGAAGTTACAGTACTACTATAAAGCCAATTTTAGAATTGATAGGTTTACAAAAAGGCATAAAACGTGCGGCTGCGACCAATTTAATGGTGTCTGACTATGGGCCTCTATTTATTTCTGACACCTCAATTAATATTGATCCAGATGCTAAAACCTTAGCAAAAATTACACAACTTACTGCTGAGACTATCAAAATGTTTGGGGTTGATCCTGTTATTGCAATGATATCATATGCAAATTTTGGGGGCTCAAAACATATTAACTCGGCTAAAGTTGATCGTTGTGTAGAGTTTTTACACAAAGCGAGGCCTGACTTAGTAGTCGATGGACCTATACAAACCGATTTTGCGTTAAATAATGAAATGCTTAAAGAACGTTTTTTGTTTTCTAAATTGATCGACAAAAAGGTAAATACATTAATTTTTCCAAGTTTAGATGCAGCAAATGCCACTTATAAATTGATGAAAGAATTGAATAAGGCTTCATCCGTTGGTCCAATTTTAATGGGAATGGAGAAGGCGGTACATGTATTGCAATTAGGCGCAACTGTTGATGAAATGGTTAATATGACGGCAGTCGCCGTTGTAGATGCGCAAGTAAAAACCAAACAAGGATTGTTGGATAGGTGATTGTAATGTATATCTAAAATTCATCTTTTTAATAAAAGAGGCTGCTTAAATGTAATATTCACGAAGGCTGAGCGATAGTCGAAGCCTGTTGATTAATGGATAATCAAATTTAATTTTGACTTGGTTCAAATTGTGATTATAAGATTCTTAAACTTTTAGACAGCCTCACATTTGTTAGGGTTCAACCTGTAAATTACCTAAGCCGTGTCTTAAGTTTTTTCGATGTATACCCAAACATTGGTATTATCCCCGATTGCAATGAATACCCTGCAGCCTAATGCTTACATAAATGGCATTAGGCGAAGCGTAGTAATGAAAAGCGGGACCCAACGTATGTTAAAATACGGTTTTATGCTGCTTCTTATCTATTAAAATACATAGTTAGTCTAGTAAATTGGTCGTTTGTCTGATATTAAAAACTATGCGTTTTCTTAGTTGTTGAAATATTAGTGGGTTAGTCTAATTTTTATATTTTTGGGGATTCAGATTTTATGAAAATTTTATGATAACACATATTAAAGGAAAATTAATAGAAAAGAACCCGACAGAAGTAATTATTGAATGCCAAGGCGTGGGGTATTTTATTAATATTTCTTTACATACATTTTCTAAAATTGGGAATGAAGAAGTGTTGCAATTGTATACACACCTTCAAGTAAAAGAAGATAGTCATACACTGTACGGATTTGTTGAGCGATTAGAAAGAGAGATTTTTCGTTTGTTGATTTCAGTGTCTGGAATTGGTACTAGTACAGCAAGAACTATGCTTTCGTCATTGAGTCCTTCACAGGTAAAAGAGGCGTTGGCTTCTGGCGATGTAGCTACTATTCAATCCGTAAAAGGAATAGGAGCTAAAACAGCACAGCGTGTAATTTTAGATCTTAAGGAAAAAGTGTTAAAGATCTTCGATATGCAAGAAGTTTCGGTGGTTGAGCGCAATACTGTTAAAGATGAAGCGTTATCTGCTCTAGAGACTTTAGGTTTTAATCGCAAAGGAGCTCAAAAAGTAGTAGATCAAATTATTAAAACTAATAGCGAAGTTTCGGTAGAAGATGCCATTAAGCTTGCGCTAAAAAAACTATAACACATTGTATACGAACTGTAAAAGCCTTAAAAAGGCGTTTTTTGTTGCTGTTGTTTTTTTAATATCTTTTGGTAAAACGGTTTTGGCACAGCAAAAACCTATACAAAGAGATTCTACAAGCACTACCTTTTCTTTTAAACCTTTATCGTTACCCGATCCTACGAGTATTCAAAGTAAGTATGAATACGACCCTGTACGTAATCGGTATGTTTTTAATACTAAGTTAGGGGAGTACAGTGTTCGATACCCATTGTATTTAACGCCTGATCAATTTTTTAAGCTAGTTCAAAAACAGGAAATTCGCAGGTATTTTAAAGATAAAAGCGATGCTTTAACAGGTAAAGGCGAAGATGCTGAAGAGAAACGAAAAAGATTGTTACCTATTTTTTATGTGAATTCAGGTTTTTTTGAAACGGTTTTCGGTAGCAATGAGGTTGAAATCATTCCGCAAGGTTCTGTTGAGGTTGATTTAGGATTGTTGTACAACAGAATAGACAACCCAGCCTTGTCACCTCAAAATCAACGTAATTTTTCTTTTGATTTCGATCAGCGTATTAGTTTAAGCTTAACGGGTAATATAGGAACACGCCTTTCGGTAACCGCAAATTATGATACCGAATCTACGTTCGATTTTCAAAACCAATTGAAATTGGCTTATGAACCTAATGAAGATGCCATTATACAGGCATTAGAAGTAGGTAATGTAAACTTTCCTTTAAATAGTTCCTTGATACAAGGGGCGCAAAGTTTATTTGGGGTTAAGGCGCAATTTCAATTTGGTAAAACTACGGTAACTGGGGTGTTTTCTGAACAGCGATCGGATACACGTCGTGTACAAATTCAAGCAGGAGGAACGGTTGAAGATTTTGAAATCAATGCGCTTGATTATGATGAGAATCGACACTTTTTCTTATCACATTATTTTAGGGATACTTATGATAATTCCTTGGCGAATTACC
>JAHDEF010000211.1 GCA_020628975.1 Aquimarina sp.
CCAATAGCCTGATTTAACGCAATCTGAACAGCTTTAGCTAAAGAAACTTTTTCATTAAGCTGAACGTCTTCTATAAGATTAACAAGAACCTCTGTATCTGTATCTGATTTAAACACATACCCTCTATTCTTTAGCTCTTGTTTTAAAGCCTCATAATTCTCTATTATACCATTATGAATAATCGCTAAATCTCCAGAATTAGAATAATGAGGATGAGAGTTCACATCATTAGGCACACCATGCCCATCTTGTATGACCAATGCCTATAGTACCTTGAGTATTATCGTCTTTAAAAACTACCTCTTCTAGATCAGCAACTTTCCCCTTTGTTTTGGTAATATTTAGATTATTACCATCATATAATGCAATACCAGCAGAATCATATCCACGGTATTCCAATCTTTTCAACCCTTTTATAACTATTTGGTAAGCTTGCTTGCTACCAATATATCCAACAATTCCACACATATTTTCGAGCAGTTAGGTTACTTAATTTTTAGTTTGTGGGGGTGAATTTAACAATAAGTTTTGGTTTCAAAGCTGTTTCAGTCTCATCATTTGAATTAGATATTTTAACCTCTCCATCTGAAAGCAACGTTCCTTCTAACATAAAAAATGTTTGAGTTTCTCCACCTACTGTATTCAAACCAGGAATAGCAGCAATACGATCCCCTTCGTTAAAAATACTTAATGTCATATCGAAATTCAGATTTTTTGCTCCTTCAACATTATCCTGATTTAAGATTTGTTGTAAATGCTCTGTAATTACAATATCGTAAACTGTATTACCATCCACGACACTTTTCTCGATCAAATGATTTGCTTTCAACAAATCGATACTTGAAACATTATTATTAAAATCTGTTAGAAAAAGCGACTCCGTACCCAAACGCAAATTATTTCTATTTAGAACCAGTCTACCCGGCAGACCTTCTTCGGTGCCTTTTACCGTAAACCTCAAAACAGCCTTACTAATCACATCATCCTTATTGAAATCACTTATAATATTCCCTTCAAACAATGATTCCAGAAGATTTTTACCATTATTATTAGGATCAGATTCTGAAAATAATTCTAGTTTTCCAACAGAACCTATTCCATTTCTCAAATAAACCTCAGATTCACTTTGAGGGACTGTGTTCAATTCTGTTATAATATTGATATTCTGACCCGCAGCTTCCGTATCAAAAAAGCCACCATCATTGTTCAAATAGAAGTAAACCAAATGTTGTTTATCTAAATCAACATCATTGCCATTAGTATCCTTAACCTTAAATTTAGTTCCACTAACATCTGCAACTAAATCAAAAGCTATCTCTATTCTCGATAATACAGGCGAAACATCAGTAGTAGAAGTATCCTGCGGCAAAACCTCAAAAACATTATTTGTCTCATCTGCCACCGTTTGCAAATAAAAAGCCTCGAATTCACCTATAAACTCTGTTTGCGTTTTCGTCGTCAAATCATTAACCGACAAAGGGTTTGACGAAAAATGATTTTGAAATAACTGATTCAAACCATCCGAAGCAATTTCAAGTGCCGTTTTCTTTTCCCCTGAGACACCTTCAACATTTTTACTTCTCTGTAAGTTAGTGTCACCAAGTCCAGCATTACCTGTAACATCTATTTCGAACCTATCTAACAACGGTGCTTCTATACTAACATTTGCCAACTCTCCAGTAGCTACATTTAAATTTAAATTTTCACCACTCGGTCTACTACCATCTGCATAATAAATATTATTATTAGCATTAGAGCCGTCATTAGTTTGAATATTTTGATCTAAATCAAAAAGCTTTACTTGTACTTTACCATCAGCATTTTGCTGCCTTCCTGCTTTTATTAAGTAAGACACTCGCGTATCGTCAACAACAGTAGTAGAATCTGTTTCAAACCTATAAGAGAGTACGACTTTTGCAGAACTAAACCTATATAAAGTATCGGGCTTTGCTGCATCGGCTTGTACATTTGGTAGATTTCTACCTACCCTCGGCTTTAGAACCAAATCGTACTTGGCATTAGCACTTTTACCCAAACGATAATACGGTAGATTGTTTGTCTGGACTCTTTGCGTGGAAACCTGAGTTAAATTTACCGCATTTTCAATTTCAACTTCTTTGAATTCCAAAGAACTTCCGGGTAACACCTCGCTTCCGATAGTAATATCTTGCTCATTTTCACAAGAAATACAAGCGCATACAAGTAGAGCTGTAGCTGTTTTTGCCACAGTGCGAACTAGATTCATATTTAAGAAAGTAGTTAAATTAAGATAAAACTTCGTTTAAGTAGAACTCCTCGTAAGCCGCTGAAAATTCTTCTGGATATTTATATTCTAAAACTGGCTTATCTTGACTTTCGACAAAATCTTC
Organism: Aquimarina sp.; assembly: GCA_020628975.1. Classification (GTDB taxonomy): domain Bacteria; phylum Bacteroidota; class Bacteroidia; order Flavobacteriales; family Flavobacteriaceae; genus Aquimarina. The sequence continues at coordinate 2,370 of JAHDEF010000211.1, forward strand.
CAATTCCGAAGGTAAATCTAAAGAACCTACAATTACAGCATCAGAGTATTCTACCGCTACTTTTGTTAGATTTTCAAAAGTAGCTTCGCTTAATAGACTTAGTTTTTCGTCAGCTATTTCATCGAACTTAATTTTTCCAACTAAATCTTCTCCTAAAGGGCCTTCGAAAACATTATTATACACAGAAGAAACAATCTTTGACTCAGCAAATAGTGGTTCGTTAGCATAATATGTTCTTAGGTACAAAGGCAACAAAGAAGCCATCCAACCATGAACGTGAATAATATCTGGAGCCCAGTTTAATTTCTTCACAGTCTCCACAACACCTTTAGCAAAGAAAATGGCTCTTTCATCATTATCTTTAAAAAGCGAACCATCCTTATCAGTTACGGTTGCTTTTCTTTTGAAATACTCTTCGTTGTCTATAAAGTAAACCTGCATACGTTCTTTCGGAATCGAAGCAACTTTAATAATTAATGGCATATCGAAGTCATTAACTACTAAATTCATACCCGATAAACGAATTACCTCATGTAATTGATGTCTTCTTTCGTTAATATTACCAAATCTTGGCATAAAAATTCTAGTCTGACCTCCTTTTGCATTTACCATTTTTGGCGATTCGAACGCCATAGAAGAAACTTCCGTCTCAGGTAAATAAGGCATTAACTCTGAAGCAACATACAATACCTTCTTATCTTTCATCGATTAATTTTAAGGTTTACATGCATCAAAAAATATTCCATTAATAAGATTTTATTAAAAATCTTAAGGATTTAACACACGTTAAATAAATTTGGGCAAAATTACAAAATTTTAGGCAGACTGGCATTTAAACCCTAATTTTGCACATCTTAAGCATTAATCATGCAAGTTTTCACAAAAAAAGAATTTCTCACCTCTAATTTAGAAACTATTGAAGA
>JAHDEF010000212.1 GCA_020628975.1 Aquimarina sp.
ATATACGCGCCTTGAAGCGAGCGAATAGCCCTATGGATTTGGTGAAAGAAGTCGCTAACAAAATCGAATGGGTAGAAGGCGATATTGAGGATGTAGTTGGCTTAGAAGATGCTATGCGTGGTGTGCGGCAGGTCTATCATGCCGCAGCAGTAGTATCTTATGACAAGCGTGATGCGAAGGCTTTGTTTGCAGTAAATGTGCATGGCACAGCCAATGTGGTGAACGCAGCTTTGGTGGAGGGTGTAGAGAAAATGGTGTATATCAGTTCTATTGCAGCATTAGGTAAACCTAAAAATGGCCAACTCATTACTGAAAAAACGAATTGGCAAGACGAGAACCACATTACCAATTACTCCCGCAGCAAGCACTTTGCAGAAATGGAAGTGTGGCGCGGACTTGCCGAAGGCTTAGACATGGCCATACTAAATCCTTCTGTGATTTTGGGTAGTGGATTTTGGGAGAAAGGCCCTGCTAAAATCTTCTTGAACGGCTGGAATAACTTCCCCTTCTACCCAATGGGCGGAACAGGATTGGTCGATGTGCGTGACGTGGCACGACTCGCCCTACAATTGATGGAAAGTGATATTGTGGGAGAACGCTACGTAGTGAGTGCCGAAAACATGCCAACGAAACAATTAATGCACCGCATATCGGACGAATTAGGTAAAAAACAAGCTTCTATCAAAGTGACGCCTATGGTACGGGAAATAGCCTGGCGAGTAGCTTGGTTACAAAGTCGTTTCATGGGCAAACGCCCCTTTATCACGCGTGAAATTGCCCGACAATCGAGCCGCACAAGTCGTTATGATAATACCAAATCCATTGAACAATTAAATTTTAACTATACCCCCATCGAACAAACCATCCGCGCTACCTGTGCACAACTGCAACAAGCGGCTGAAGAAAATTTTGTTCCTAAAGCCTTACCGTTGTTGTAGGAGTATGTTATCTGCCTGTTTGAAGAAATACTCCTAGGCATAGGGTGTGTAATCTAGCGTAAAAATTGTCCGCTATTTTTTGAAGGATTGCAACATTCTAACTATGTTTAAATACAGTATTTACACATTAAAATTAACTTAATAAATTGCGGGGTTAATTCTACATCAGATTACACACCCTACCCCTAGACACCTCCAAAGCATACTTTCTCTCCGATGAAGGTGTTGACTGCAAATTGAATGTCGTGCTGCCCCGTGCGCGGCAGCATTTATTGTTTTTGGGAAATCCTGAATTGCTGAGTGGCAGTGCGGTTTATCGGGAGTTAATGGGGTTTTGTAGATTTTAATCTCCCAAAATATCATTCTGGATTACCTTAGTAATCAGTTAGATAGCCTACCAATTTCAAATACTTTTGATTTTTTTCAATTTTCTCTGCAAAAAAAAGAATTGTACGAATATTAATGGTGTAAGTCGTAATCAAAAAGATTAATCTTAAAACCTATGGAAAAGGAAATTTCAAGATTTGAAGACGATACCATACTAAAACAAATTATTGATGAATTGATTGAAAAGATACTCAACCCAAATATACGAAACTTCTTTGATGCGCTTTGGGGAGACGATGATTTATCTCCCCCTCGAAATAAGTTAATTACAGGTCATATGGACTTCAATGATAATTCTACACCCTTTGCTTATACCATATATTTTAACTTACTTTTAGAAGAGAAATGGGACAAGATTATTGAAAGAAATCCTTGTGCAAGTTTTTCATTTGAGATAACGATTGAAGAATTAAGAAAAAAGCTTTACAGAAAAGAAATCAAAAACAAAGGCTTACTGTTATTATTATCTCAGCTTAACACTCACCTATTTAATAAGCCATGTTCAAAATTTGAAATAAAGCTTAAAAAGCAGATTTACAAGTCTATTTTATTCATAGCAATTCGCTATTATAAAAGCTTTGTAATAACTGCCCCACCACCTTCAAAAATAGCCATAACCAACTATCCTGATTCACTTAAAAGGTTAGCAGAAAAAATATTCGGAAATCAACGCTATTCCTATCACCACCACCTTAATACCTTAACTAGGAATTTACATCTTAGTGTTGCTTATGGTATGAAAGAGCATAATTATGATTGTAACTTCTATGAGCTAGATATGGATATTCAGAAAGAACTACTCTCTGATATTGTAACAGCAGCTAGCAATGTCTCTCCAGATTTATTGCCTTTACTCGAAGAATTTTTATGGTATCGCTATGCTAATTTGGGGAAGACTTATGTCAAGTTTGGGCAGCTACATTTGGAGCAGATACGAAATATCCACCCCAAATTTGAATATAAAAAAGGGAATGCTTGGGTTTCTAGGAATATTGCAGAACCCTTGAGAGAAAATCTCTATAAGTACCTAATTCAATATAAAACCCCCACAAATTATTAACTGTAAAATTGAAAAGCAATGCAATCTAAAGAAGATAAAATGAATAGAGTAAAGAAATATATAGAGCTGCAAGAAAGAGATTTTCTAGGCTTTGAGTTAAGTGAAGAAGAAAAAGAATTTCTAAATGTAACACCTGATGATGTAAGAGAAGATTTGGTGGAAACAGCACTAGCAGAAAGTCTCAAACAGCTACTTGATGAAAGGCGAGTTATTCAACTTCCTGAAGCTAAAATAGTCTCTTTGAAACTTACTCCTGCTCTTGAAAGAGCAGTAGGTTTTGCCAGAGCTGCTAGCATAGCACCTGAAGACATTAATCTTTATGCCCTAATAAAACGCGCACGAAAGAAACAGAGAAATACAGTGAAAGTTCCTTTGATGTATTCTAATGGAGACTATAAAGAAGTTGATTTTTTTGAAGTAATGCAAAACGAACAGTTAAGGATTAATGATATAGAGGAATATACGATAATTATTGAAACAATAGAAGGGCATAAAATACTTGGGAGAGATAAAATCGGTAGGTTGATGTCAGACGAAGATGTGAGAAAAATAAAAATGTCGTTTGATGAAAAAAACAAGAAAATTACGCTCTTATTAAAGTAGTCTAATAAGTAAAATAATTTTTCACCTTAAACTGCTAAGCCATGTTATCGTATGATTTTTTAATGTGTAGTACACTCCTAACTGCTTTTTTAATTTTATTACTTTGGTTCTTTTATAGAGATAGTAAAAGCCTTATTATTCTGGTCTTTTACTTTATTCCACTTCATCTTTCTTATATGCCATCATGGTTTTAGGAAAGAAACGCTTTTTCCTATAGCATTGAGTCTGATTTTTATAGCAATTACTAATCTTTTAGTGAAGATTTTTAGATGGAATACATTTGTTGGTTTAGGTAGC
>JAHDEF010000213.1 GCA_020628975.1 Aquimarina sp.
TGATTTCCAATTCCTAGTGAGGGAGACTCCACTATAATTTTTTCAAAATTCGTAGTGACACACAAAATAATCAGAATTTCTAGCAACTTTTTCTTTAGATCTTAAACTAATACTATCCTACAAGGTCTTTGTAGACCTTGTAGGTATTGATTTATCAATAATAATATAGCATTGGGTTAGATTTTTTTCTACTGTCCCGTCCTAAAATAGCGTTACAGTAAAACGGTATTACATTTTGGATAGCGTTACTATAAGTGGTGATTGAGATCAATTCCCTCCTGAACAAACTTCAAGATTTAGTCTTATTTGTTATGTAATTGACACTGTTAACGACTAAACGGTATTTAAATACCATTTTTTTAACATATTAAAATCACCCTGAACACAATAAAAGTGCTGATTATCAGTTATTTATGTACACAAATGCATTTAGTCGAAAAAATGTGTTTTTAATCTGAGTAAGTAAAACTTTTTTCTATATTTAAGACCCTGTAAATAACAAGTGATCATGGATGTAATTTTAACTAACGATACTTTAGCGCAAACGACTTCAAACGTTGCAAATACCGTAAAAAAAACCAATTCAGCTCAAGGTGGTAAATTCGAGTTTATCAAAGGATGTTGGTATATCGCAAAAAAATTATTCCTTTTAGGTTAAGCGCTTTAAGTTGATTTTTCCTATTAATTTTTTGGTATAACTTTCAACGGGTTGATGAAACAATTGATCGGATTCGCCCTTTTCTACAAGCTTTCCCAACTGCATGACCGCTACACGATCGCTCATGTATTTAACTACTGCTAAGTCGTGCGAAACAAAAATATAGGTAAACTGATATTTTTCTTTTAAGCTATTTAAAAGGTTCAATACTTGTGCTTGGACTGATATATCTAAAGCACTTACCGATTCATCGCACACTACAACTTTCGGATTTAAAATTATTGCTCGCGCTATATTGACTCGCTGACGTTGTCCCCCACTAAACTCATGCGGAAATTTATGATACGCTTCTTCTGTTAAACCTACATCTTTCAATAATGTTATAATTTTGGAATAGGCTACTTTTTGGGAGGTACAAATTTTATGAACTTTCAGGACTTCATGTAATACAGCGCCTATGCGTTTTCTAGGATTTAGGCTTGCAAAAGGATCTTGAAATATAAGCTGCACTTCTTTTCGGAATTTTCTCAGTTCATCTTTACTTAGCTTATAAATAGATTTTCCTTTGTAAAAAATATCTCCTTCACTTGGGTGTATTAAATTCATAATCAAATTTCCGAGAGTAGATTTTCCACAGCCCGATTCGCCTACAAGTCCTAACGTTTCTCCTTCAAAAATTTCTAAAGAAACCCTATCAACTGCCTTTAAACGCTGAAGCTTTCCATTTGAGGAAAATTGAAATACTTTACTAATTTGATCTATTTGAATTAAAGGCGATTGACTATAGATTTTCTCATGAGTTTCTAGACGTTCACTTGGCTCAATCCTTCTGGGAGAAAATGTAGCTGAGTTAAAATCTTGTATTGTTGGCAATCGATGTAATCGTTCTTGTGTTGAAGGTTTAGCTGATAATAATGCTTTGGTGTAATCTTCTTTAGGGGAATTTAATATTTGATGGGTTGTGCCGTGTTCTATTGCGGTTCCTTTATACATGACTAAAATAGTGTCAGCTACACTTCTAACAACATCTAAATCATGAGATATAAATAACAATCCCATTTTATAATTGTGCTGTAATTCCTTTAAAAGAATTACAATTTCAGCTTGCACATGTGCATCTAAGGCTGTTGTAGGCTCATCGGCAATTAGTAATTTAGGCCGCACTGCTATAGCCATAGCAATTACTACACGTTGTTTTTGCCCTCCACTTAGTTCGTGAGGATATGCTGAATAAGCACGAGCAGGATCAGGAAGTTTTACTTGCTCAAATAGCTGCAAAACCTTTTCTTTTATTTCTGTATGCGATAGCTTCGTATGTTGTCGTATGACCTCAGCCACTTGCTTTCCGCATTTCATCGAAGGATTCAAGGCACTCATAGGCTCTTGAAAAACCATTGAAATTTCTTTTCCGCGTAATTGACGAAATTGTTTTTGGCTAAAGTTTGTAATTTCTTCTCCCCTAAAAATTATTGTCCCGTGAGTGACTTTTGATTTTTTTAAGGGAAGAAGCCCTAATAGCTGTAAAGCTGTAACAGATTTACCACTTCCTGACTCACCCACCACGGCTAATACCTCACCTTCTTTAATGGAAAATGAAATTTTTTTGACTACTTCTACCCCTCCAAAAGCGATGGATAAATTTTTTACCTCCAACAACATATTATCCTTCATACATGTTCAATTTCTTCATTATTCAAAAGGGGCTCTTGCCGTAATCGTAATAAAATTTGAGCTACAGCAATGGTATCTTTCTCACAATATCTCACAATACGATCAATGTCTTTTTCTTTGTAAAAAACAGCATTGACTTGACTGCCATCTATATCATCTTTGGGCGATGGTATTTGTAACACTCTAGTCAATAATTTTAAGGAAGTATAGTGTTTATAGTCCCCAAATTTCCATAGGTCTAAGGTATCTAGATGAGGAATTTCCCAAGGTTTTTTTCCAAATAAGTTCAATTTATTGGGTAATGTGATCCCATGAATAAGCATTCTTCTTGAAATGTAGGGGAAATCGAATTCCTTACCGTTATGCGCACACAATAAATGTTGAGGCTTACCGAAATGACGTTCTAACAAATTTTTAAATTCTTGAAGAAGCGTGGCTTCTTCCCCAAAAAAAGAAGTGGTGCGAAACTGCCTTTTTTCATTAAAAAAAACAAAATACCCTACTGAGATACAAACTATTTTACCGAATTCTGCCCAAATACCTGCACGATCGTAAAATTCATCTACCGTAATTTCATCTTTACGCTGGTATTGCGTTTTTAATGAAAACAATTCTTGCTCCACAGCGGGCACCTTATCGAAACTCTCATATTGTGGAACAGTTTCAATATCCAAAAATAGTATATGCTTTAAAGATAATTTACTTATCACGGCTTTCTTCTAATTGCTGTAACATGGTATAAGTTTCATCAATATAGGTATAAAAATCTTTACCTGGAGATAAGTCGGGCTTGGGTAGACTCCTTTTATGTCCAAGCCGTACTATCACCAAGTCATCTTCAGGTATACTTATAACGTACTGCCCAAGGATACCTCGCATATAATGAATTTTTTTACCTCGGTAATCACTTAGCCATAAACCATATCCGTAATTGGGGTACGAATTGAATCGAG
>JAHDEF010000214.1 GCA_020628975.1 Aquimarina sp.
TCATCTGATGATCAAAACTTAACTTCTGCAACCTTAACCAATGGTACATTGGAAATTGGTATCGAAGGAGCCTCTGGGGTTTCTGTAGATTTAACACCTATATTATCAGATTTAGAAACAAGAGCCACTAATGCTGAAAATAGATTAGCTAGTTTAGAATCGCAAATGACTGCTATTTTATCAAGAATTGACAATCTAGAAACATGTACTGGCTGTGGTAGCGGAACCTTAACAACAGGTTCTTTTACATCTTCTAGTAAATCACTAGGGCCTGTATTATATCAAAACTCACCTAATCCTTTTTTAAATTCGACAGACGTTGAATACTTTTTACCAAGTGGTACTACCAATGGAAAAATCGTATTTACAACGGTTACAGGAAATACCATTAAAACGGTTAGGTTGACTGAAACGGGGAAACAAAAGTTTACAATTAACAAAGAAAGCTTAGCTTCTGGTGTATATTTTTATAGCTTATATCTTGGCTCACGATTAATTGACACCAAGCGTATGGTTAAAAAGTAATTATTTGGAATTCGGGTATCGGGTATCGGGTATCGGGTATCGGGTATCGGGTATCGAAAAAACAAAAAGCTCTCGTGGAAATGAATTTTACGAGAGCTTTTTGTTTTTTATTTTTATTATCTTATTGTATGATTAACAAGAAAGTAAATAATGTTACGGAAGCCTTAAAATATGTTGCATCTGATATGACATTCATGCTAGGAGGTTTTGGACTCTGCGGAATTCCTGAAAATGCTATTTCTGAATTAGTAAGACTTGGTCTTACTAATTTGACTTGTATTTCAAACAATGCAGGGGTTGATGATTTTGGATTAGGTTTATTATTAAAAAATAAGCAAATCAAAAAAATGATTGCTTCCTATGTCGGTGAAAATGCTGAATTTGAACGCCAAATGTTAAGTGGTGAATTAGAGGTAACACTAACACCACAAGGTACATTAGCCGAAAAATGCCGCGCTGCAAAAATGGGAATTCCTGCTTTCTATACTCCTGCTGGTTACGGAACAGAAGTAGCGACGGGAAAAGAAGTAAAAACATTTAATGGGAAACCACACCTTTTAGAAGAAGCTTACAAAGCTGATTTTTCTTTCATTAAAGCTTGGAAAGGAGATGAAGCAGGGAATATTATTTTTAAAGCTACCGCTAGAAATTTTAATTCACCTATGTGCGGTGCTGCTAAAGTAAATATTGTCGAAGTTGAAGAATTGGTACCTATTGGTCAACTCGACCCTAACCAAATACATGTTTCTGGTGTTTTTGTACAGCGCATTTTCGAAGGAAAAAACTACAAAAAACCTATAGAACATCTAACGCTAAGTGAAGCTTAACTAATTTAATTTCCTTTGATCTAAAAATTATCAATCCTTTGAAATATTAATCGCTTTACTTAGTTCTGCTATATAAAAAACTAACAGAAATCTCATGCTCTCAAAAAATCAAATTGCGCAACGAATAGCTATGGAACTTAAAGATGGTTACTACGTAAATCTCGGAATTGGGATTCCTACATTGGTAGCAAACTACGTTCCTGAAAATATTGATGTCGCTTTTCATAGTGAAAATGGATTACTTGGCATGGGAGCATTCCCCAAAAAAGGAAAAGAAGATGCTGATCTTATCAATGCAGGAAAGCAAACAGTTACCGCATTATCAGGTGCGTCTTATTTTGACTCGGCTTCTAGCTTTGGAATGATTAGGGGGCAGCATATAGACCTTACGGTGTTGGGTGCTATGGAAGTTGCCGAAAATGGAGATATTGCCAATTGGAAAATACCCGGCAAATTAGTTAAAGGCATGGGCGGTGCTATGGATTTAGTAGCTAGTGCCAAACGCATTATTGTTGCCATGATGCATACGAATAGAAAAGGAGAATCTAAGTTACTAGATCGTTGTTCGCTTCCGCTGACAGGGGTACGATGTGTTCAGAAAGTGGTCACAAACCTTGGTGTTTTTAAGATTACTCAAGAGGGCTTTTTAATGAGAGAAATTGCACCTAATGTGAGTATTTCTGATGTTAGAAAAGCTACTAAAGGAAAGTTGACTATAGCTGAAAATCTTAGAGAGGTTATTTTAGACTCTGTAATTTAGTCGCTTATGTATTTCTACAAAAAGACCTATTTTATTTTAATTGTCTTTTTTTTAGCTACAAGAGGAAGTTCTCAAAGCCTGATCCCTATAGCCTTATTAGAAGAAACAATTTCTGAATCTTCTGGACTTATATTTCTTAACAATCGCCTTATTACACATAATGATTCAGGAAATGCTCCTGAATTATATGAAATAAATCCCTCCAACGGCTTAATCTCTAGGTCTATTGAAGTTACCAATACTACAAATATTGACTGGGAAGATATGACTTATGATGATGCGTATATTTATATTGGCGATTTTGGGAATAATAACGGTGATCGCCAAAATCTTAGTATACACAGAATTTCAATTAGCGAATACCTTTCTGTAAGCTCAACCATAATATCTGACGAAACAATACGATTTAATTACAAAGAACAAACGGATTTCACCCCTAGCCCATTTGCTACTAATTTTGATGCTGAAGCCTTGGTTTCAATTGGCAACCATCTATATCTTTTCACTAAGAATTGGGTGAATTTTAAAACAGATATTTATCAAATTCCAAAAATAGCTGGTACTTATGAAATTCAAAAAATAGCTTCCTTAGATGTGGAGGGTTTAATAACTGGTGCAACTTACAATTCTTCAAAAAACAATATTACACTAACGGGCTACAATACTAGCGGAGCTGCTTTTCTTGTGGAGCTTATTAATTTTAACAGTAGTGACTTTTCCTACGAAAGCCTTCATCGCAATATGGTAGCGATACCTAATACTAATTCCCCCCAGATAGAAGCTATTATATGTAAAGATGATGATAGTTACTATATTACTTCTGAAGCATTTCAAGACACCCCTGCTACCCTTTTTGAATTTAATACAAATACGTTACACCTTAGTTTGAATTCAATGCGGAGAGCTACCTCAACTATATTTCCCAACCCTACATCTGACAGTGTAAAAATTGAAAATGCTGATTATGTAAAATCTCGTGTTTTTGATATCAAGGGCGTTTATATTAAAGAAACCTCAACTCCTGAAATCTCATTCAACAACTTACCACAAGGCGTGTATTTAGTTCAATTATTTTTCGCAAAAGGTAATAAGGAATATATTAAGGTCATAAAAAAATAAACAAATGTCCGTAGTTAGTAGTAA
>JAHDEF010000215.1 GCA_020628975.1 Aquimarina sp.
CCTGTAGATGAGCTGATAATCAAACCACATTTCGGCTTCGCTCAATGTTCGTTTGCAGGATTTTTGCTTTTTAGATAGCTTCTTTTACATTCGGAGATCTCGTAATTAGGCAACCAATTTTTCTAAAAAACACAAGCCAATAATTCAATATTTGGAGTATTAATAAAGCACTAGATTTTTCTTCAAAAATTCCTAAAACTAGTATTTAATACTTAGTAATTAATACTTACTTTAGCTTCAATAAAATTTACAGCAAAAATGAGTGTATTAGTCAATAAAGATTCAAATATAATTGTACAAGGTTTTACAGGTAGTGAAGGAACATTTCACGCTAGTCAAATGATCGAATACGGATCAAACGTTGTAGGTGGAGTTACACCGGGTAAAGGAGGGCAAACACATTTAGATCGTCCTGTCTTTAATACGGTTGCTGAAGCTGTGGCCAAAGTAAATGCCGATGTATCTTTAATTTTTGTGCCACCAGCATTTGCTGCTGATGCAATAATGGAATCAGCTGATGCAGGAATTAAAGTAATCATTGCAATTACGGAAGGTATTCCTGTTGCGGATATGGTGAAAGCTGCAAATTATATAAAAGATAAAGATTGCCGTTTAATCGGTCCTAACTGTCCAGGTGTTATCACACCAGGAGAAGCAAAAGTAGGTATTATGCCAGGTTTTGTTTTTAAGAAAGGAAATGTTGGTATCGTGTCTAAATCAGGAACCTTAACTTATGAAGCAGCTGATCAGGTGGTGAAGCAAGGTTTAGGAATTACAACAGCTATCGGAATTGGTGGTGACCCAATTATTGGAACAACTACTAAAGAAGCCGTTGAATTATTAATCAATGACCCTGAAACAGAATGTGTGGTTATGATTGGTGAAATTGGAGGTCAATTAGAAGCTGATGCTGCAAAATGGATTAAAGAAAGCGGAACTAAAAAACCCGTTGTAGGTTTTATTGCTGGAGAAACAGCTCCTGCGGGTCGAACTATGGGGCATGCAGGTGCTATTGTAGGCGGCTCAGAAGATACTGCAGCTGCAAAAAAAGCAATTATGAGAGATTGCGGAATACATGTAGTAGATTCTCCTGCTGAGATCGGTAAAAAAGTAGCTGAAGTTTTAGGCTAAACAATATAAAGTATTTAATTTAAACACCGCTAACACCAATGTTAGCGGTGTTTTTATTTGATACAGGTATGAAATTTTTTGTTTTATTTTCGTTTCTTTTTTTTATGTCAAATAGTGTTGCTCAAGAGTTTTTATATAAAACTTTTTCCAATGATCCCACGGGTCTTCGTTTGTATACTTTAGATAATGGTTTAAAAGTCTATTTATCTAAACAAACAGATGAACCCAAAATTCATACCTACATTGCGGTAAAAGCAGGATCGAATTATGACCCCGATGATGCTACAGGTTTAGCACATTATTTAGAACATATGCTTTTTAAAGGAACTAGTAAGCTAGGGACTTCTAATTGGGAAAAAGAAGAAGTATTATTAGATCGAATATCTGATGCTTATGAATTGCATAAGCAAACTGATGATGAATCAGAAAAAGAAAAAATATACGATCAAATTGATGAATTATCCTACGAGGCTTCTACGTATTCAATAGCAAACGAATATGATAAGATTATCAGTGCTTTAGGTGCTGAAGGTACAAATGCTTTTACCTCTAAAGAAGTAACAGCATACGTAAATACCATTCCCGCTAACGAATTAGAAAAATGGCTGACCGTTGAGAAAGAACGATTCAGTGAATTGGTACTGCGACTATTCCATACAGAATTGGAAACAGTTTACGAGGAATTTAATCGTGGGCAGGATAACGACAATAGAAAAGTGTATCAAGCGTTTCTTGAAGGCTTATTCTCTAAACATCCTTATGGTACCAAATCTACTATAGGTATAGCTGAGCATTTGAAAAACCCTTCTATGAAGGCTATTCATCGCTATTTTGATAAGTATTATGCGCCAAACAATATGGCTATGGTATTAGTGGGCGATTTAGATTTTGATACTACCATAAAAGCGATCAATAGTAGTTTTGGAACATTTAAAGCTAAAACGGTTACGCACCCACAGCTTCCTAAAGAAGCACCGATAACTGCTCCCATAGAAAAATTGGTGTATGGTCCAAGTAGCGAATTTTTGTATTTAGGTTATAGAACTCCTGGTGCATCAGATCCAGATGTAGTAAAGCGCGCAATAATTCAAAAAATATTAAGTAACTCGGTAGCAGGATTGTTTGATGTAAATTTGAATGCCAAACAAAAAGTACTAGGGGCTTCTGCATTTAAACAAGAATTTAAAGATTATGGCATTTTTGCTTTTTATGCTAAACCTACCAATGGACAGTCTTTAGATGAAGTGAAAGATTTGCTTTTAGAACAAGTAGCACTAGTAAAAAAAGGAGCTTTTGATGATGAGCTAGTAGAAGCTTCTGTAAACGATATTAAAAAAGAATGGAGTACTTATTTCCACAGTGCTAATGGCAGGGCTTACAGTTACCTATATAATTTCTATACCGATATTGAATGGCAACGACAGTTAAATGATTTTGAGGTTTTAGAGCAATTGACAAAAGATGATTTAGTTACTTATGCCAATACGTTTTTTAAAGAAAATTATGTAGTAGCTAAAAAATTAGTGGGTACAGATCCTTCACAAGTAAAAGTGGAGAAGCCTGAAATTACTTCCGTATTGCTAAATAGAGATAAATCATCTGCTTTCTTGGAAGAAGTGTTCAAAATGCCTACGGATGATATCGCTCCGAAGTTTGTAAATGTAGACAACGAACTATACCAATCGAAGCTAAAAAATGATATTCAGTTTACTTTCATAAAGCATCCTATTGATGACTTAGCTGAACTTACATTAATTTACCCTAAAGGGAAAGTTCATGATAAAGACTTGGAATTGGCTTTTTCGTATTTGAAATTTGTAGGCACCAATAATTTAACGAACGAAGAAATTAATAAGGAATTTTACCGTTTAGGAATCGATTTTAGATTTTCTAATTCAGACGAAGAAACTACAATTTCTATTAAGGGAATTGAAAAAAATATAGCTGCGGGTTTTTCTTTATTATTAGATTATATTAATAATGCATCAGTAGATATTACAGCTTACGAGCAATTGGTAGTAAGTACTTTACAATCTCGAGAAAACACCAAAAAAGATAAAGGTAGTATTCTTTGGAAAGGCTTATTCAATTATGGACTTTATGG
>JAHDEF010000216.1 GCA_020628975.1 Aquimarina sp.
CATTTGATGATTTGCGTATTGCTTACAAACAACAAACAGAAGCATTGTTAGATGGTGGTGCTGATATTTTGCTAGTAGAAACGGTTTTCGATACCTTAAATGCAAAAGCAGCATTATTTGCTATCGAAGAAGTTAAGGCGGAAAGAGGTATCGATGTACCTATAATGGTAAGCGGTACAATTACCGATGCAAGTGGTCGTACCCTTTCAGGCCAAACAGCCGAAGCTTTTTTAGTTTCTATTTCTCATATACCGATGTTGAGTGTAGGTTTTAATTGTGCGTTAGGCGCCAATCAGCTGACGCCTCATTTAGAGGTGCTAGCCAAAAAATCGGAGTTTAATGTCTCGGCTCATCCAAACGCAGGTTTACCGAATGCATTTGGTGAATACGATGAAACCCCAGAACAAATGGCTTCTCAAATAAAAGAATTTCTAGATAAAAGCCTTATCAACATCATCGGTGGATGCTGTGGAACGACTCCAGATCATATTAAAGCAATTGCTGAATTGGCAGCTGATTATGAACCTCGTATTTTAGTTGATAGTTGATAGTTGTTTGTTGTTAGAAATAATAGATTAATTAAATGATATATTCAGAATTAGATGTTTGGAAAGCATCAAGAAATCTAGTACAACAAGTTTATGTTATTTCGGAAGGTTTTCCAAAGAGTGAAATGTATGGTTTAGTGAATCAGATACGAAGATGTTCAATATCTATACCTTCTAATATTGCCGAAGGCTGTGGAAGAAGAACTTCAAGGGACACCTTACAATTTTTATACATTTCAAGAGGATCATTATATGAATTAGAGACTCAAATTTATTTGGCTATAGATTTGAAGTTTATAAATCAAGGTGAATTTGATAAAATTCAAAATAGTATTATAAAATGTAAAAAACTATTGAATGGATTTATCAATTATTACAAAACAAAAAGTTGATGAAAGAAATTAATAGTAAAGGGCGAACAACAAACAACAATCAACAAACAACCAAAAGATACTTAAAACTATCAGGTCTCGAGCCTATGATCGTTAATGAAAATTCAAACTTCATTAATGTAGGAGAGCGAACGAATGTGGCAGGATCACGTAAGTTTTTACGTTTAATAAAAGAAGAAAAATTTGATGAAGCTTTAGATATAGCACGTCATCAAGTAGAAGGTGGGGCGCAGGTTATTGATATCAATATGGATGATGGTCTAATTGATGGAAAAGAGGCCATGGTACGCTACTTAAATTTGATTATGGCAGAGCCAGATATCGCTCGCGTGCCAATTATGATTGATAGTTCTAAATGGGAAATTTTGGAAGCAGGTTTACAGGTCGTACAGGGTAAATGTGTAGTGAATTCAATCAGTTTAAAAGAAGGCGAAGAAAAATTCATTCATGAAGCTACTCTAATTAAACGCTACGGTGCTGCGGTAATTGTAATGGCATTCGACGAAGTGGGGCAGGCTGATAATTATGAGCGACGTATTGAAATTGCCGAGCGTTCCTACAGGGTTCTAGTAGATAAAGTAGGTTTTCCTTCAGAAGATATAATTTTCGATTTAAATATTTTTCCCGTAGCAACAGGAATGGATGAGCATAAATTGAATGCCATTGATTTTATAGAAGCTACGCGTTGGGTGCGCGAAAACCTGCCAAATTGTAGTGTAAGTGGAGGGGTAAGTAATGTATCTTTCTCTTTTCGAGGCAACAATCCAGTTCGTGAAGCCATGCACTCGGTATTTTTATTTCATGCCATCAAAGCAGGAATGAATATGGGTATTGTAAACCCAACGATGCTTGAGGTTTACGATGATATTCCTAAAGATTTATTGGAACGCGTTGAAGACGTTATTTTAAATAGAAAAGATGATGCCACCGAGCGTTTACTTGATTTTGCAGAAACAGTAAAGGGTAGTGGTAAAAAAGAATCGGGTCAAGATCTTTCCTGGCGAGAAGAGCCTTTACAAGCTCGTATTACTCGAGCCTTAGTAAAAGGAATCGATCAGTTTATTGAAGAAGATGTGGAACAAGCACGTCAAGAGGCAGATAAACCAATTCAGGTAATCGAAGGCCACCTAATGACTGGGATGAATGTTGTTGGAGACCTTTTCGGAGAAGGGAAAATGTTTTTACCACAAGTAGTAAAGTCAGCTCGTGTAATGAAAAAAGCCGTTGCTTATTTACTTCCTTATATTGAAGAAGAAAAATTAAAACACCCTAAGGTAGAAGGCGCATCAGATAATGCCGGTAAAATATTAATGGCCACAGTAAAGGGTGATGTACATGATATTGGTAAAAATATTGTTTCGGTAGTTTTAGCTTGTAACAATTACGAAATTGTTGATTTGGGGGTTATGGTACCACCAGAAAAAATTATTGAAACGGCCATAGCTGAAAATGTTGATGCTATAGGATTAAGTGGTTTAATTACACCCTCTTTAGATGAAATGGTGTATTTAGCTAAAGAAATGCAACGCAAAAACTTCACTGTACCTTTATTAATTGGTGGAGCCACAACCAGTAAAGCACATACCGCTGTAAAAATAGATCCACAATATGAGGGGTCAGTGGTGCATGTAAATGATGCATCTCGTGCAGTAACTGTGGTCGGCGATTTACTAAAACCCGATTCTAAAGAAGCATATATAAAATCGATTAAAAATGATTATGATGTTTTTAGAGAAGGTTTTTTAAAGCGGACTAAGAAAAAAGAATATTTATCGTTAGAAGAAGCTCGGGCTAATAAATATCAAATTGATTGGGAAACTTCGGAAATAGCAACCCCAAATCAATTAGGAATTCAAGTGATTGAAAACCAAGATTTGACTGAATTGGTAGATTATATTGATTGGTCACCATTTTTTCGTTCGTGGGATTTACATGGCAAGTATCCTGATATTTTAGAAGATAAAGTAGTAGGAGAGCAAGCAAAAGAATTATTTGCTGATGCAAAGGAAATGCTAGAGCAATTATTGAAAGAAAAATGGTTGACAGGAAAAGCTATTTTCGGATTATTTGAAGCCAATACCATCAATACAGATGATATTGCGGTTTCTATAAATGGAAAGCAAAAAGCGACTTTTAGAACTTTGCGTCAACAGCTAAAAAAATATAAAGGCAAACCCAATTTTGCCTTAGCTGATTTTATTGCTCCGAAAGAAACGGAGCGACAAGATTATATAGGATGTTTTTGCGTTTCTACAGGTTTTGGAACAGCAGAAAAAGCAAAA
>JAHDEF010000217.1 GCA_020628975.1 Aquimarina sp.
ATGTATATATTAGTAATACTATATCGGTTTTCGTCATTCCTTGCTTGACAAGGAATCGCATTTATTTTTATATCCTTAATGAGATCCTGAATTTGACGAAATTCATATTCTTAGTAATTACGGATATTTAATAAAGTTATCAAGCTTCACTCAAAATCCAAACATTGAAAGACTTATTTTTCAACTAATGACAAAGCGTAATATAATTCGGTGGCAATTTGCAAGCTTCTTTCTTTATACTTTGCGACTTGTTGTGGCGTATTATCGAACGCTTTAGGATCTTCAAAAGTCAATGCTATTCTTTTATCGCAACCTGCTACAAGTGGACAAGCTTCGTCTGCCGAATTGCAAGTCATAATAGCTGCAAAATTACTTACTGGATTAAAATTATCATCGAATGTCTTCGAGAATCCTATTACAGGTGAAATATTTGCCGCGTATTTAATGGCTTGGATCGGGTTTTTTCCGGCTGAAATTGCTTTAATGTTGAAACCTTGGCTAACTAATGTTTCAGCAGCCATAGGAAACATAACTGTAGCTTCAGTTCCTCCTGAATAGCAAAATACATTAGGTATTTTAAAATAATAGGCTAAAGCTTGTGCCCAAACTTGCGACAAATGGCTTCTTCTTGAGTTATGCGTACAAATAAAATTAAGATTTACAATTTCACTATTGTTCACCTTATTTTGAATGTATGAAGCTAATGTTTTCAAAAGCTCTTTTCTATCCTTGCTTATCGTTGAAGTTTCTAAGCCTTTTATGGTATCAAGTATCGTATCAAATAGCATAATTGTAATTTTGAAGCGCAAATGTAAAATTTCTTTTGGCTTTCAATGTTCCTACACTATTAAATTTCTATCCTAAGATTTTTAATATAATATCACAGCCTTTTTTTATTTCTTTATTAGAAATAGTTAAAGGTGGCGTAATTCGTACGGCACGTTTTTCGAATAACAAAAAAAATAATATCAACCCAGCATCTT
Organism: Aquimarina sp.; assembly: GCA_020628975.1. Lineage (GTDB taxonomy): Bacteria > Bacteroidota > Bacteroidia > Flavobacteriales > Flavobacteriaceae > Aquimarina. The sequence continues at coordinate 984 of JAHDEF010000217.1, forward strand.
GACTTTTCATAACTAAATCAATTGCTTGTTCGGGTGTTTCTAAAATTATTGCTAACATTAATCCGACACCTCTTACTTCTTTTATTTTCGGATGCACCAAATGTTTTCGAAATAACTGCTCTTTTGCCAATGCTTTTTGCATGAGCTTTTCTTTGAGAATCGTTTTTAATGTTGCCAAACAAGAAGCTGCTATTACAGGATTTCCTCCGAAAGTAGTTATATGTCCTAGCATAGGATTTTCTTGTAACAAATCCATATGCTGAGCCGCTGCAGAAAATGCACCCACTGGTAATCCACCGCCTAAGCCTTTTCCTGTTACTACAATATCGGGTATTACATCGTAATTTTCAAAACCAAACATTTTACCCGTACGACCAATTCCTGGCTGAATTTCATCAAGAATTAATAGAGCTCCGACTTCCTCACATCGCTGCTTTACTTTGTTTAAAAAATTATTTTTGGGGAGAATAAAACCCGCACCGCCTTGAATGGTTTCTAAAATGACTCCTGCCGTTTTTTCGGTAATGAATTCAAGATCTTCTTCTTTATTGAATTGAATAAAACGTATATCGGGAACTAAGGGACGAAAGGCTTGCTTACGTTCTTCGTACCCCATGACGCTCAACGAACCCATTGTATTGCCATGATAAGCTTGATGTGCCGAAATAATTTCGCTTCTGCCCGTAACTCGACGTGCTAATTTTAAACTTCCTTCAATAGCTTCTGTACCTGAATTAGTCAGATATGTTTTGCTTAAAGGCTTGGGTAATAATTGTGCGATAAGTTTAGTCAATTCTACCGCTGGCTTTTGAACATATTCTCCATAAACCATTACGTGTAAATACGAACGTAATTGCTTTTTTATAGCTCGAACTACCGCAGGATGACGATGCCCCAAACTACAAGCCGATACACCAGCAACAAAATCTAAATATTTTTTACCGTAAGTATCATAAATATAGCTACCCTTTGCTTTTTTAACTTCCATAGCTAATGGGAAGGGAGTTGTTTGCGCTTGATATTTTAAGAAATCTTCTTTCATTATTCCTTTCCTTCTGGAATTTGAGTTTCCTGCTTTAATTGAACGTCGATATACCTTGAGTTTTGAGAACGGTATTCTTCAATACGTTTCAACGTTTCTTCATCAAAAAATTCCTCCTCCTCCTCTGGTGTAGGTATTCCTTTTATAGTCGCTAGCTGAAATGGCTGTTCGCCTTTAAATAAATCTTTTTTAGATTTAATACGCTCTTCCCCTCGCCAATTCAATCCTTTTAATTGTTGCGCGTTTTTAGGTAAACTTCCTTCTTTATGTAATGTTCCTTCTACATCGGTATAATAATAAATATCTGTAATATCTTGATTTTCAAAAAGAATTTTGATTTTACTACAAATCACTTTATTGATACCCACCAAGTCTAAGGTTTTATCATCGCGTTGAAAATAGATCGTCTCAGTATTTCTATCAATATCCACTTGTACCAATTCATCATTTTTAAATTGCCCATATAAAATAGCGCCTTTAACTTGATTAAAACCTTCTTTTAGGGTGTCTTGCTGCACTAAAAAGCTATTATTATATACTTTTAATGAATCTAATTGATTGGTTTTTAGATTAGAAATTAACTGAATGGTATCACCTGTCATTTGATTAGCACCTGACCAAATAATTGGTTTTCTTAACATTTTGGTATAACCCGTTTGCTGATCAACACTAATAGAATCGCACTTTCCACTCATATCGGTTTTATACATCCGAACATCGTAAAACCCTCTTAACAAACGGTCTTTTGGTTTCCCTGTTACCATAATAGTATCACTATGTATAAATATAGAATCGTTTTGTTGCTTAGATATAGCCAACGCGTGTTTAGTGATAAATACAGAATCCTTAGCTTTAAATACTTCGGCGTAATGCCCTTTTATTATACTTTGATTTGCGGTATCTAACACCCTAATATTATTACTAGCTGAGGCAAAACTATTGTTACTATCATAATAAATGCTATCCCCAAAAACTTGTCGATTATCATAATCTATTCGTGCATTTTTAATAGCATAACCTATAGCTGTTTTAGTATCGTAATAACCACGCTCGCAATACAAGGTACTACCAGGACTTTTTATGGTAGACTCTCCATATAAATACGCTTGACCTGTTTCTGTATAATAATCTAATCGTTGTGAATCGACTGTGTTTTCAGGGTTAACAATGCTTACATCTTTAGAG
>JAHDEF010000218.1 GCA_020628975.1 Aquimarina sp.
GGTAGTAGCAGTTTAATTATTCGTTTTACTTCTACTGACTTAGGTGATATTGCTTTAACGATTCCTGTTTTTATAGGCGAGGATAATATTTATAATGTTAATGCAAGCATGGCTGAGGATATTTTTAGGGGTGACTACATCGATACAGAAGGAAATAGATATACAGCTGTTGCCAATAGCACAGGTAGTACGGATGATAACAGCGGAACTATAGATCTAACGGTAGATCGTACTGCTAGAATATTAAACGGAACTTTCAATTTCACGGCCCAACTCGAAACTTCTTCTGGTGGTAGTAATTTAAGAGAAGTAGTTTTTGTTACCAATGGTGTTATAAGAGATATTTCTTACTAAAAAGAGATTTTTTTCTATCCTTAATATTTTTCACACTGGCATACATTTTGGAATATAACCTATGTGATTGTTCCAATATGCGTAAAACAAGGTGCTTCACAATTATTTTTTAAATTAATATCAGTAAAGTTAATTTGAACACTTTTTTAGTGTCATTTTGACATCAATATATTATATGGCTAAAACTAAATTACTAGGTCTAGACAACTTGTCACTTCAAGAGATGAATGAAGATGCAGAATTAATCCCTTTAATGACTCCAGAAGATGAAGAGGAAATTCGTCAAGAAGAAATTCCAGCATCGCTTCCTATTCTACCTTTAAGAAATACCGTATTATTTCCAGGGGTGGTTATTCCCATTACAGCAGGAAGAGATAAATCTATTAAGCTTATCGACGACGCTAATAAGGGCGGAAAAGTTATAGGGGTAGTTTCTCAAAAAGATGAAAATGTCGAAAACCCATCTTTCGATGATATTCATAAAGTTGGCGTAGTAGCCCGAATTATCAAAATATTGAAAATGCCCGATGGTAACGTTACTGTTATTATTCAAGGGAAAAAACGCTTCAAAATTAAAAAGGGTATTACTGAAGATCCTTATTTGCAAGCCGAGGTAAGCGAAGTTCCTGAAACTCGACCAGAAAGCGGAAGTCAAGAATTTTCTACCATAATAGAATCTATTAAAGACTTGTCTTTACAGATAATTAAAGAAAGTCCTAATATTCCTTCGGAAGCCTCATTTGCTATAAAAAACATTGAGAGTAATTCCTTTTTAATAAGCTTTGTTTCTTCAAACATGAATCTTGATCTTTCAGAAAAACAAGATTTATTAGAAATAAACGACTTACAAGACCGTGCTTTAGAAACTTTAAAGTTCATGAACTTAGAATACCAAAAATTGGAGTTGAAAAACAACATCCAAAACAAGGTGCAAAGTGATATGAATCAGCAACAGCGCGAATATTTTCTTCACCAGCAAATAAAAACTATTCAAGAAGAATTAGGAGGAATTTCTCATGAAGATGAGTTGGAAGAAATGCGCCTAAAAGGAAAGAAGAAGCATTGGGCAAAAGAGGTAAAGCAGCATTTTGAAAAAGAACTTAGTAAAATGCAGCGTATGAACCCTCAGGTTCCTGAGTTTTCTATACAAAGAAATTACTTAGAGTTGTTTTTAGAACTCCCTTGGAGCGAATACAGTAAAGATAATTTTGATTTAAAAAGAGCACAAAAAATACTTGATACGCATCATTATGGCTTAGAAGATGTTAAAAGGCGTATCATTGAATATTTGGCAGTTCTTAAGCTGCGAAACGACATGAAATCTCCCATTTTATGCTTGTATGGACCTCCAGGTGTAGGTAAAACTTCTTTAGGAAGATCTGTCGCAGAAGCATTAGGAAGAGAATATGTTCGTATTTCATTAGGTGGTTTACGTGATGAAGCAGAAATTCGAGGACATCGTAAAACTTATATTGGTGCTATGCCAGGGCGTATTATCCAAAGTTTAAAAAAGGCAGGGACTAGTAATCCTGTTTTTGTATTAGATGAAATCGATAAATTGGCTACAAGTAGTCACAACGGTGATCCGTCATCAGCTTTATTGGAGGTATTAGATCCTGAACAAAACAGCGAATTTTACGATAATTTTTTAGAGCTTGGTTTCGACTTATCTAAAGTTATGTTCATTGCCACTTCTAATAATATGGCATCTATACAACCTGCATTAAGGGATCGTATGGAAATTATAAATGTTTCTGGTTACACCATTGAAGAAAAGGTTGAAATTGCTAAAAAGCATTTACTACCTAAACAACTGAAAGAGCACGGTGTAACTGCTGATCAATTAAAAATAGCCAAACCAGTTATTGAAAAAATAGTTGAAGGTTATACAAGAGAATCAGGAGTTCGTGGGTTGGAAAAACAAATTGCTAAAGTGGTTCGTTTTGCGGCTAAAAATATTGCAATGGAGGAGGAGTACAACCTTAATATTTCTAAAGACGATTTAGAAACGATACTTGGCCCTGCTCGTTTATTACGCGATCAATACGAAAATAATGATGTAGCAGGTGTTGTAACAGGCTTAGCTTGGACAAGTGTTGGAGGTGATATTTTATTTATAGAATCTATTCTTTCCAAAGGAAAAGGACAACTAAGTATTACAGGGAATTTAGGGAAGGTAATGAAAGAGTCAGCCACAATCGCTTTAGAATATATCAAAGCAAACGCTGAACTTTTAGAATTGAAACCTGAAGTTTTTGAAAAGTATAATGTACACATTCACGTGCCCGAAGGTGCAACTCCTAAAGACGGGCCAAGTGCAGGTATTACTATGTTAACCTCTTTAGTATCTTTATTTACGCAGCGAAAAGTAAAGAAAAGTATAGCTATGACTGGTGAAATAACGTTGCGAGGTAAGGTGCTTCCTGTTGGTGGTATCAAGGAAAAGATTTTAGCTGCTAAGAGAGCAAAAATTAAAGAAATTATTCTTTGTGAAGATAATCGTAAAGATATTTTAGAGATTAAAGAAGATTATTTAAAGGGACTAACATTTCACTACGTAAGCGAAATGAGTGAGGTGCTAGGTATTGCATTAACAAAGCAAAAGGTGAAAAACGCAAAAAAACTGTAGTTTTTCTGCTACATCTAATTTTCAAATACAAGAGGTTTAAAGCTTGTTTTAAAGCATATCAAAAAGTGGGTAGGTTAAGTAAATATTCACATCTATTTGATATGCCGTAAAATAGTACAAGTTTTAAGCCTCTTTTGTATTATTTTAGAAGCTATAAATAATTTAATTATGCTATGGAGCCTATTGCTTGTTGTAATTTGTATTGCGGGCGTTTATTTCTAC
>JAHDEF010000219.1 GCA_020628975.1 Aquimarina sp.
GAGGTAATTGGAGATATTAAAATTGCAAAAGGAAAAGATAGATTACAGGAGTTTATTATCGATGACAATAAAAAATTATTATCCTTTAGAGAGCGACTTTTAAAACTGCATCCAGATATTACAAAAACAGAAATTGAAATTTCTTTATTGGTTAAATCAGGAAAAAGCAAAAACGAAATTGCTATTATAAGAGGAACAACTTTGAGTGCCGTAAAAAGCTTGATCAATAGATATCGTAAAAAATTGAAAATTGATTCAAAAATTACTTTAGAGACCTATTTGAACCAGATCTAGTTATTCTTTTTACGCTAGTGTTTTTGCATCGCTAAATGGTATAATACCCCAAGGCTTGTCTTGAAATTATTGTTTTAACTTGAGTTCGATTTATATTTAACAGGTGTTATCTCGAGTGATTTTTCGCAATAAAATGGAGAAAAATAGTATCGAGAGATCAGCTTTAATACATTTCGATACAATTTCACTTCGTTACTCTACGTGAAATCACTCAATGTGACAGCATTTATTATTCTAGAAAAAATTAATAGAACTCGGGTTCTTACAAAAAATAGAAACACCAAAAATCAACTTTCAGCGAACAATCGATAATTTTCTGTAAGTGATGCCAATCTTTATTTTAAAAAAAAATGTACCCTAAAAGAGTATACTAGACTTCATGAAAAAATGAAAATGAAGACTGTTTTGTAACCCACCTAAATGCTGTGTACCCCTTGATGTCCCCGTAGTTTTGTATAAAAATCCCTTCAACCCAAAACTATGAAAATGTATAATTACCTTTTGAGGGTTGTATTGTTCTTGGTACTCCCCAATGCCATTTACGGACAATACAACTGCTCTTTTGACGAAACACTTTTTTCGGGGACAGTGACCACAACAAATGTCGGAGCTACAAAATTTAAAGCCAGTGATGCAACTTCCAACTATAGATTTGGAGAGCGTGTAGCCATCGATGGAAATATTGCTGCAGTAGCATCACGAAGTAATGCCACAGAAGAAGGTAAAGTATACATTTATATTAACGATGGTTCTGGAAATTGGTCAGTGCAAACTACTTTAACTGCAAGTGATGATTTTGCTGGTGATAACTTTGGTTCTGCCATTGCTTTAGAAGGTAATTATTTAGTAGTTGGTGCTCGCTCACAATTAGATGCATCGGATGTAGATACTGGAGCAGCGTATTTATTTGAATATAATGGTAGTACTTGGACAGAAGTGGCCATTTTTGAACCTAGTGATGGTGCTACTGGGTATCGTTTTGGAGAATCGGTTTCTATTGAAGGTGACTTGATTTTGGTTGGAGCTAGAAACGGTTGTACTGGTGGCTGTGCTTATTTATACGAAAATGATGGTACCAACACATTTACCTATACGGAGACAAAGTTAGAGCCGCAGGTTCAATCTGGGTACGATGAAGCAAGATTCGGTTACGATGTTTTAGTAAAAGGTGGACGTGCGTATGTAGGAGGTCCACAAGATTATTCTTCGGGGGGAAATGCTTCAGCTGGATCAGTACAAATTTGGGATCAAGCCAATGATGGTTCTTGGTCTCGTACACATCGATTAAGAGGTACGCAAACTACGGAATATTTTGGGTGTAGTATTAGTGTTCAAGGAGATTATCTGGCTATTGGTGCTTATAATTTTGAAACTTCTACAACACCAGAAGCAGATCAAGGAAGGGTTTATGTGTATGAGGCTGATGGTAATGGTGATTACTTGGACACGAATAGAGTAATGATTCAAAATAGTGATAAAGACAGCTATAACAATCAGCGTTTCGGTACTGATGTAGTCTTAGAAGATGGCTTTTTATATGTAGGGACTTTTGGAAATGGTGCTAGTAATACGGATGCTGTATATGTCTTTAAAGATGATGGTACGAATACTTGGACACAAATTAGCAAAGTAACTTCAGGTTCTGGTTGGGATGAATTTTCGAATAGAGCGGTTGCGGTTTCTTATCCAACACTTTTAATTGGTCAGAATGAAGATGACAGCCCAACCAATTCAGGTGCGATCTATTTTGTGCCTTTAGCTAGTGAGGTGACTCCAACTGCTTCGGTAACTGAAACTGTAGGAGTAAATATTGGTCAAAATAATGGAATTATAAAAGTAAGTTTTGATGACGAAGCTACAAGAACTCAAATTAAGTTTAGTCTAGACGGAGGAACCACCTATCCTTATATTTTTGACGATGATTTAGGCAGTGCTGAAATCACAGATCTCGGTCAGGGTTCCTATGACCTTAAAGTAGCATTCGAAGGAGGTTCTTGTATTTTAGATTTAGGAAGCATTGATATCAATCAAATTCCTTATACCACTATTCCAGACGCGAATTTCGAAGCGGCTTTAGAAACATTAGGTCATGACGATATTTTGGGTGATGGGCAAGTACCGACGTCTTTAATAGAAGTGTTAACCAGCTTGGATCTATCTAACGAAGGCATCACAGATTTAACAGGAATTAATGATTTTGTAGATCTAGAGTCTTTAAAATTGAATTACAATAGTTTAACTGCATTAGATGTTTCAAGCCTTACGAAGTTAAAAACGCTTTGGGCTGCTAATGGTAACGTTTTTAGTACGATTGATGTAAGTAAGAATACACTATTAGAAGATTTTAGATTAAGACAATTTACAGGTGCTTCTATTGACATATCTAAAAACGTTGCTTTAACTAGATTTGCTTGTGATAGTTGTGATATAGCAACATTAGATACAAGTGCTAATGTAAACTTGGATTATCTAGATTTATGGAATTCTGATATTACATCTCTAGATTTAAGTTTAAACATCAATCTTTCAACACTAGATGTATATTCAACTAACCTTGCGGTTTTAGATTTATCGAATAATACGTCCTTAACGAAATTAGTTGCAAATGATATTACATCTTTATCAAGTTTAAATATTCAAAATGGCGTGAATACTAATATTACAGGTTTCAACACATCGGGAACTCCCGTAAGTTGTATACGTGTGGATGATCCTGAATGGAGTGCTATCACTTGGACGAATATAGATGGAGCTTCTAGTTTTGGTTTATACTGTGATAATTATACACTTATTCCAGACTCAAATTTTGAAGCAGCCCTATATACCTTAGGTTATGATGATATTTCGAATGATGGACAAGTACCAACTCCTTTAATAGAAACTGTAGAAGATTTGACTATCGTT
>JAHDEF010000220.1 GCA_020628975.1 Aquimarina sp.
TTTTTTGAAAAGTAATACATACAAATAATAAAAGCTATAGCTGCACCATGACTAGCTAAGCCTTGAAATCCCGTAAATTCAAATTTTGGTGAAAATCGTACCGGTAGTAGAATTTCAAAAAGGTTGTTTTGGTAGTAATCCCAATCATAAAAAAACACATGACCTAAACGTGCGCCTAACATCGTTCCTAAAATGGCATACATAAACATCGAATCTAAATGTTCCATTTTTTGATTCTCTTTTATATAAATACGTTTCATGATCTGAAAGCCTACTAAAAAGGCTATTACCCACATTAAACTATAAAAATGAATCGTAAAGAAACCTAAGTCGAAACCAATAGGAGGATTCCAAGTGATTTTAGAAAAAATCATGTGTTTTATTTTTAGGCTAATATAAATAAATCCACACCTATGAAGGTGAAATAAAACACATGATTTGAAGGAAAAATTTAAAATTTATTTAGAAAATACCATATTGGACTCCCCTGCTTTGAACAGAGAATCGTTTGTATTAAAAACGTACGTGTAGCTCATACAAATACCCGTATGATCAGTCATTGATTCATCAGGATAAATTTTAAGTATATACGTCTTATCTGTTTCTAATTGCTCGTATAGCGTATGCTTTGTCGTTAAAAATTGATAAGGTACGTGACGCTTGAATACTTTTGCGGTTTTATTTCTGTAGTAAGTGTTTAATTCAGGACGATCATTTAATAAATCCATCAATTCATTTAATGACTTTGCTTTATTTATTTCATAAATTTCTTTAACGCTATAGCTACCCAACGTGTCTAAACGATCTAATTCAATATAAAAATTTGCGTTTTGTAAATTTAAATTTTTATCACTTGCTACATGTTGAGAATCAAATAAGGCTTCTAGACTTTTTGCTTGCTGACCTCCGGAAATGGAAACTTGCATTACCGAGGATGGAATATCAATCATGTGTGTTGCTTCACCTCCGTAAACGTCAGTTACCGAAATAATTTTAACCCCAGCGGGTAAATGGTCAATAATAATTTCGTTTTGATAATACACATCGTTTACTAAATGCTCATCGGCCTCGTTGTAGAAAAGCGCATTGGTAATATCGGCTGTATTTGAATATCTTGCATACACATGGCTATATTCATCGACTACAATTTTGTAAGGCGCGTGCCCTTCAGATACACTTAATTTAATAATTCCATCATTGGATTCGCAACTCGATTTTTGAATGATTTCCCATTCAAAACTTAAACCTTCATTTGTTTTGTTGAAAGCACAAAGTGTCATGCTAACACAAAAGGCAATAGCAAAAAGAATGCTATGCTTGCGGAGTGGGATAAGGGTTTTCATAGTTATTTGTTTTAAACTTACCTTAAAAGGAGCTACCCAACTACAAACCTTATGTCGTCAAAAATTATAAATTAAGAATGTAAAGTTATTTCAATACAATGTGTTAATAATTAATATAAAAGCTGAGTAACTTATTACTATTTACATAAAGTTACAAAATATTCTCGCTTCCCTTTGAAAATTAACATATTATAAATACCTGATTAATAGAGCTACCTTAAGCAATTTGATAGGTTAACATTTATGGTACAGGATCAAAACCACTTTTACCCCAAGGATGACAACTAAAAATTCTTTTTAAAGCCAACCTCCCCCCTTTTAACAGCCCATATTTTTTTAAAGCTTCACGTGTGTATGAGGAACACGTAGGCTGGAAACGACAAGTTGCTGGAGTTATCGGTGATATTGCATGCTTATAAATGAATATTAAAAATAAAAAAGGGGCGATTAGTATTTTTTTCATCAGAAGTGTACTACTGTATCTAATTTTATGAATACCCTAATTAATAATATCAATATATTCTGATCATATTTGATTTAGGAAGGAGTCTTATCCTTTTGACCTTTTTAAACTTATGACACTTTATATTAAGAGTTACAAATATGCAGTTTTAATTTGCCAAAATTCTAAATGAAAACTAATTAGTTAATAAAAGAACAATACAGCCTAACATAATTACAATAAGAAACAACGCTAAATATCTAAATTTATTCTTTTAGAACAATCCAATTATACAGCAAACTAGAGATCCTAATATTAAAAGTTTATCGTACGTATATAATTAAATGGTAAAACTACCTGCTGCCGTATGGGCATCTTTTGACATTGCCTTACTAGTATTGTATAATTTATAAAGTAAAATTATACATCGCAAAACCAATAGTGAGCACTATTGATATTGATGAATAATATTTTCTCATATTACTTTATTTTGAACTAAATTTTATTAGTAACTAAAAATTGTGCCTTCTCTACCGTCCTTTAATTGAATTCCCTTTTCAGCAAGACTGTCTCGAATTTGATCACTTAAAGCAAAATTCTTATTAGCTCTAGCTTCTTTTCGCATCTCTATTAATAATTCGATAGCACCATCAAGTTTTGCACTCAAGTCGTTTCCTCCTTCTTCAGAAGCTTGAAGACCCAACACATCAAATACAAAGGCGTTTAAAGTGTTTTTTAGCATTACTAAATCGTCATTGCTGACTTTAGCTTTTTGCTCTTTTAAATTATTAATAAATTTTACAGCTTCAAATAAATAGGAAACTAATATAGGACTATTAAAATCATCATTCATAGCATCGTAACAACGTTGTTTCCATGCTAGAATATCAAAGCCTTCTGTTACTTTAGAAATGGTAACTGCCTCTAAAGATTTAATAGCTTCCATTAGTTTATTAAATCCTTTTTCAGAAGCTTCTAATGCGTCATTAGAGAAATCCATAATACTTCTATAATGTGCTTGAAGCATAAAGAAGCGAACTACAGAAGGTTTAAAAGCTTTGTCTAGTATACTGTTATCACCACTAAAAATTTCTTGAGGTAATAGTGTATTCCCCGTACTTTTAGACATTTTCTTTCCATTGAGGGTCAACATATTGGCATGCATCCAATAATTTGCCGGTGATTTTCCACAAGCAGCTTCTCCTTGAGCAATCTCACATTCGTGATGAGGAAATTTCAAATCCATCCCTCCTCCGTGGATATCAAAAGTCTCTCCCAAATACTTAGTGCTCATCACGGTACACTCTAAGTGCCAACCAGGAAAACCATCACCCCAAGGGCTTGGCCAACGCATGATATGAACAGGCTCTGCTTTTTTCCATAAAGCAAAATCTTGTGGGTTT
>JAHDEF010000221.1 GCA_020628975.1 Aquimarina sp.
CCTCTACTTTTTTACGTTCTTTTTCTAACTTAGCCTTTGTTGCTGCCTCTGTCTTCTTTCTTTCTGCTTCAAACTTAGCTTGTAGTTTAGCTTCTATATCTGCTGCTAGTTTCTTTTTCTCCAATTCAAATTGAACTGCCATTTCTTTGGCTTCTGCGGCTCGTCCTAGTTGATAAATATAGTCTTGTTTTATATCATAAGTAATAGGCATATCATTCGTAATTTTATAGGTTTGTACTTGTAATTTACGCAATCCAGACAAAATAAGCAACTGGCGAATATATCTCGAAAGTTTGCTTGGGTGATGGCACACTTCCTTCAACCTCTTGCAAATAGAACGCAAAACGTCCTCTGCTTGTTCTTTTGGGTAATCACTTAATACCGCAGTAATAATTAATTCAGGAATACTGGAACTCAATAAATCTTCAGTAGCATACCGATTCAGTTCAATAACTTCAAAGCCTGTAAATTGATAGGCTTTGGGTAATTGTGTTTGCATACTCATTCTTCCTGAACCTAAATACAAGAGCAAATGTTTAATTTCGAGTTTCTTATCTTTCTCCTGTCTTCTATTAATCATTCCATGATATTCCTGAACTCGCCAAATCATTTCTGTATCATTTTCAGTTTGAAATTCTAAATGAAGCAAGTAATGTTTGCCATCTATTGTTCTTACTTCATAGAGATTATCTATTTCTCGCTCTATAGTTGTTTGCATTTTATCTCTAATAGAAACATGTGTAAAATCGGCAATTTTAGTTCCTAAATGCTTTTCAATCAGGGGAAGAAAAATTTGTTCACTATTTTCTTTGAAAATTTTATCATAAGCATTGCCCTCATTAATCTTATCAGCAGTTTTATCAGATTTCTTGTTCTGTTTTGCCATAGTACTAATTAAATACAGTTGTTTATAGTATAACGGAAAAATAAAATTTTGCAAGCAAGCATTTTAATAGCTTCCTACAACCAATAACAAACCAAAGCTAAATGAAGTCAATAAAAAAAGGGTCATAAAGCAACAGTTACTTCATGACCCTTTTTTATTTTTGATGCGTTTTTAATCATTACCTTTTCGTTTAAACAAACCTTTTAAACGCTCTCCAAATTTCTTTTTCTTCTTCTCCTTTTTCTTCACTTTAGGGGCGTTTTTCAACTTCACTACTTTGGGTTTATCAGGATTAGCATTACGACGTGGAGCTGTTAAATTTTGTTGGCTACCACTCTTTTCTTTAGCTCCCGGAATTTTAAAGAAACGAACATTTCCTTTTCCATCGTTATTTCCTCCCCCAGTTGAGGCTGTTGAGCCGCTTCCCGACTGAGATGGTGGACGCAATTTTCCTTTAATTTTGCTACCTCTTACAATACCACTATTACTATTATCAGGCAAGCCACCTGAATTAACGCTAGGGCGTTTAGGTTGTTGCTCAGTAGTACTTTTAGCGGGTTCTACTGGGCGAGTTGGATAAGTTGGTGCGGGTGCTCGCTTAATTTCAGGTTCTTCATCATCATACCTAAAATCAGAAGGACCAGTCATGTCTTCTTCCTCAATAATAACATAATCAGGTCCACTAGTTATTGGTGGAAAATCGGCATAAGCAGGACAATTTAAATCATCTTCCAGATTGCTACTGTAATTGGCAAACTTTTTATTGGCATCTCTTTTAAAACGAGGGTCGTCATTCACACGTTTCATGAACAAACCCCAAATAGGCAGTGCTAAATTTGCTCCCTGCCCATTACCTATGTCTCTAAATCGAACCCTACGGTCAGCACCACCTGTCCATACGCCAGCAACTAAGTTAGGCGTATAGCCCATAAACCAACCATCGGTATGTGATTGGGTAGTACCTGTTTTACCTGCTATAGTGTTTGGTAAATTGTATTTAAATCGTAAACGACGAGCTGTACCACTATCAACCACACTTGTCAACATTTCCGTCATAGTTTCAGCTACCTCTCTTTTCATAGCCCGTTCTTTGTGCTTATTTGGGTTGAAAGTTTTCACCGTTTTACCCGTTGCCGTTTTAATGGAAGTGATGAAAGTTGGCTCCACTTTATAACCTCCATTTGCAAAGCTGGCATACGCTTGTACCATTTCCTGCAAGCTCAATTCGGCAGTACCTAATGCAATAGACGGAACTTGTGGTATATCGCTTTCAATCCCCATTTTTTCTGCCAATTGAATTACGGTATCCATACCTGCCTCCATCACAATTTGCACAGAAACGGTGTTTACAGAGTTCGCCAATGCTCCACGCATGGTGTAATACCCACCATACTTATCATCAGAATTTCGAGGAGTCCAATCGTCATAATCTACATAAGTACGCAACTCATTCGGATAATAATTACACGCTTCTTTACCCTGATTTAAAGCGGTTGCGTAAACAATTGGTTTAAAGGTAGAACCCACTTGTCGTTTAGATGTAGTATGGTCATAAGGGAAATATTTATGATCAATACTTCCTACATAAGCCTTAACATGCCCATTTTGCGGATCCATCACCATAAAACCTGTATTTAAAAACTGGAGATAATGACGAATAGAGTCTAAAGGATTCATGGTTGTGTCTCGTACACCTGCATGGGTAAAAACACTCATAGGCACAGGTTTACGGAAAGCTCGGCTAATTTCTAATTTCGTTTTTCTTTGCTTTTCTAAAGAGCGATAACGATCTGAACGTTTTTGTGCTGCTTCAATTAAGTCCTTTGAATTTCCCCAAGGACGTTCCTTACCCCAATGTTTTTTAAAATCCTGTTGCAACTTCTTCATGTGCATAGCTACTGCATCTTCTGCATATCCCTGCATTTTAGCATCTATACTGGTATATATTTGCAAACCATCTACAAAAACATTGTATGCTGTACCATCAGCTTTGGGATTGTCCTTGCACCATTTTTGTAATTCTTTTTTTAACATCGACCTAAAATGCGGAGCTAAACCATCACTTTGTGAAACCCTATTGTAATTTATTTTCATGGGTTGTTTCTTGAGTTCATCGTATTTCCGTTTAGTTAAGTAACTACTTTTCACCATTTGACTTAACACAACATTTCTCCTTTTTTGGGAACGTTCTGGATATCGCCGTGGGCTATAACGAGTTGGAGCTTTTAACATCCCAACCAAAGTAGCTGCT
>JAHDEF010000222.1 GCA_020628975.1 Aquimarina sp.
CAGTATGATGAAGGCATTCGATTTAAAACCATTTCAACTGTAACTCAAAAAGAAATAAATAAATTAGAATCAGAACATTCGGCAAAAGCAGATTTTATTATTTGCGTGCCTGAATCGATGACGAAAACATATTAAAATACTATTAAGTAATCAGTATTAAGTACAAAGAAAATAGTCTTAATACTGTATACTATGTACTTCATACTAATTAAAAATGAACTTCAACTTAAATAATATTATTCGCGAAAATGTAAAGGCAATGAAGCCTTACAGTTCTGCACGTGACGAATATGTATCGGATGGATCAAAAATGATCTTTTTAGATGCCAACGAGAATCCATATGAAAATGGCGTTAATCGTTACCCAGACCCTTTACAAAGAAGCTTAAAAGAATTTATTGCAGATCAAAAAAAGGTAAGTACTTCTCAAATATTGCTAGGAAATGGTAGTGATGAGGTATTGGATTTATTGTTTAGAGCTTTTTGTCAGCCTAAAGAAGATAATATTATCACGCTTCCACCTTCGTATGGAATGTATACCGTATTAGCTAATCTTAATGAGATTGAAGAACGAAAAGTATTATTGACAGATAGCTTTCAACCTAACGTTAATGAAATCTTGAAAGCAGCAGATGCAAATTCTAAAATGTTGTTTTTATGTTCTCCAAACAACCCTACAGGAAATGCTTTTGATGTAGATAAAGTAATTCAATTATTAGAAAACTTTAGTGGTTTAGTAGTTGTTGATGAAGCTTATATTGATTTTGCAGAAGGCGAAAGTTTAATTCAATACTTACCGCAATACCCCAATTTAATTATTACCCAAACGCTTTCTAAAGCTTATGGTTTAGCAGGAATTCGCTTAGGCTTATGTTTTGCTTCTGAAGCAATTATTACTGTATTGAATAAGATTAAACCTCCTTATAATGTAAATGAGTTAACCCAATTAAAAGCATTAGAAAGAGTAAAAAACATAGAAGCTGTTCAGACAGAAATTGAGGACATCCTTAGGGAGCGTAAAACACTTATAAAAGCACTAGAAAACATTAGCTTTGTCAAACATATTTATCCAACAGATGCTAATTTTGTTTTAGCAAAAGTAGATGATGCAACGGCAAGGTATAATCAACTTTTAGAAAAAGGAATTGTAATTCGTAATCGTACTACACAACCGCTATGTGAGAATACTTTACGTTTTACCGTGGGAACTAAGGAAGAGAATAGATTATTAATAGAAGCTCTCAATAAATTGGTAAAAGCTTGAGGGCAGAAGGTTGAAGAAAAATAAGCCAATAGCTAACAGCCAAAAGCTAAAAGCTGTTGCAAAATAACAAATGAAAAAAGTATTATTTATAGATCGTGACGGTACCTTAGTACTTGAACCACCAGTAGATTACCAACTAGATAGTCTCGAAAAGTTAGAGTTTTACCCAAAAGTATTTCAATACATGGCAAAGATTGCTAATGAATTGGATTACGAATTGGTAATGGTAACTAACCAAGATGGGTTAGGGACAGATTCTTTCCCAGAGGAAACTTTTTGGCCAGCTCAAAATAAAGTGATATCTGCTTTTGAAAAAGAAGGTGTTGTGTTTACAGAAGTACATATCGATAAGACCTTTCCTCATGAGAATGCAGATACGCGTAAGCCAAGAACAGGTTTGTTAACAAAGTATTTCAATGAGAAGGAATATGATTTAGCCAACTCTTTTGTGTTAGGAGATCGTATTACCGATATGGAGTTAGCTAAAAATTTAGGAGCAAAAGGGATTTTTTTATCTCAAGATCCAGAATTAGGTGCTAATGAAACAGAATCAGATCAACAAGCGATTATAGATGCGATTGCTTTAACTTCTACTGATTGGTCAGCCATTTATGAATTTTTAAAATTGGAAGATCGTGTTTCTGAAATTACACGTAATACGAACGAGACAAAGATTTTTATTAAACTGAACTTAGATGGTTCAGGTAAAAATGATATTTCAACAGGTTTAGACTTTTTTGATCATATGCTAGATCAAATAGGACGTCATGGATCGATGGATTTGACTGTGAAGGTAGATGGAGATTTGCACGTCGATGAGCATCACACTATTGAAGATACTATGATTGCTTTAGGTGAGCTATTTGCGAAAGCATTAGGCAATAAACTAGGAATCGAACGTTACGGTTTTTGTTTACCTATGGATGATTGTTTAGCACAAGTTGCTGTTGATTTTGGGGGAAGACCTTGGTTGGTTTGGGATGCTGATTTCAAACGCGAAAAGATAGGAGATATGCCTACCGAAATGTTTTTGCATTTATTCAAATCTTTCTCTGACGGAGCAAAATGTAACTTAAATGTTAAAGCAGAAGGCGATAACGAGCATCATAAAATTGAAGGTATTTTTAAGGCGTTTGCAAAAGCTATGAAAATGGCTGTAAAACGAGATGCCAATAAGATGTTTTTACCAAGTACAAAAGGCTTACTGTAAAGTAAGCCAGTACCAAGTATATAGTATTAATTATAAAGAAAATCTTAATACTGTATACTTAATACTAAATAAAATGAAAATAGTAATCATAAATTACGGAGCGGGAAATATACAGAGTATCAAATTCGCCATAGAGCGATTGGGATATACCGCTGTGTTGAGTGACGATCCACAGGAAATAGCAGCAGCGGATAAAGTGATCTTTCCTGGAGTAGGAGAAGCCAGTAGTGCTATGACCAAATTACGTGAAAGTGGTTTAGATACGTTGATTCCTACATTAAAACAGCCTGTATTGGGGATTTGCTTAGGAATGCAACTAATGTGTAATGCAACAGAAGAAGGAAATACCAAAGGCTTGGGCATTTTTGATGTAGAAGTTAAGCGCTTCGATAATTCAGTTAAAGTCCCGCAAATAGGTTGGAATCAAATAAGAAATTTCAAAACCTCATTATTTGATGGGATAACTGAAGAAAGCTACATTTATTTAGTGCATAGTTTTTATGCCCCAATTTCTGAAGAAACTATTTGTGAAACAGATTATGGAGTTAATTACAGCTCGGGGTTACAAAAAAATAACTTTTACGGAACCCAATTTCACCCAGAGAAAAGTAGTGATGTTGGAGAGAAAATACTAGAGAATTTTCTTCAAGGTTTC
>JAHDEF010000223.1 GCA_020628975.1 Aquimarina sp.
CGCTCGAAACCTTTATCAATTTGAGCTTTGTTTACATTCAGTTTTGCCGACCTTCCCTCATACAACAAAGGTAAAACTGCCCCATCTTTTACAGCTTGATCTATGGTGTATTTATGTATAAATCCTCCAAAAGTCTTTGCAGTATTCTTCTCCTTTTTCTTCATTAATGGAGTTCCAGTAAATCCAATATAAGATGCATTTGGCATCATTCTTTTCATTAACGTATGTGCTGTTCCGTATTGACTTCTATGGCTTTCATCAATTAAGACAAATACATTTTTAGATTCTTCTTTGTAGGATACTTTGTTAGATGCAATTTTAAATTTATCGATAATGGTAGTAATGATTTCATTACCCTTATCTTTTAATAATTCCATTAAGTCTGATCCACTTTTAGCTTTTCGCACATTTTTACCGCAGTTTACAAACGTTTTGAATATTTGTTTATCCAGACTTATTCTGTCGGTTACAATTATCACTCTAGGAGAATCTATTGTTTTTTCTAAGGCCAATGCTTTTGACAGCATAACCATAGTTAAACTTTTTCCGCTTCCTGTGGTATGCCAAATTACTCCACCTTTTCGATTTCCATCCTTAGTTTCTTGTTTTACTCTTGCAATGGTTTCTTGTACTGCAAAATACTGCTGATACCTACAGATTTTCTTATCTGGACCATCAAATACAATGTATTTGTAGATAATATCCATTAATCGCATAGGCTCACAAAGAGAAAACAAACCTCTGTCTTGTTCCGTTACCATTCTATCTTCTGGTTCGGTTTTGTTCTTCTTGGATTTAAGTAGTTTGGAAACTTCATTTTCTACATCTTCTTTCCATACCGACCAAAATTTTGATGGAGTTCCTGTAGCTCCATATTTAACTTCATTTGGCTGAACCGAAAGTAATAGCTGCGTATAATAATATAACCTAGGCACACCCTCATCATCTTTTTGATTACGTATGGTTTGAGATATTCCTTCTTCAATAGATTGGTTTTTATCTCTTCGCTTGTTCTCTATTATTACAAATGGAATCCCGTTTACATAAAGGATAATATCAGGACGAATTTTTGCATTTCCTCCTTCTATGGTTATCTCCTCTGAAATATGAAATACATTGTTCTCTAGGTTATCCCAGTCTATATAGTTTACTGTGTAGGCTTTCCTGTCTCCTTTAACAATCTCATTGAAACTCTTACCTAAAGTAAGTAAGTCATACACTCTTTCATTGGTTTGCACCAATCCATCATTGGGAACGTTTTTAAGCGCATTTATTGCTCCTTGAATACTTCCTCTTGTGAATTTATAAGCATTTCCTTTGTAATCGAAACTATTGATTTTATCCAATTGCTCGGATAAAATTTCATCTAGCAACACATTGGAATACATTCCTCCTCTAGCTTCCAAAGCTTCTTCTGGGCTTATGTACTGCCAATTCATTTTTTGTAACAGCTTTATTGCTGGTAACTGCGAATCGGTATATTCTTGATAGTTTGTTGTCATATTCTAATTCTTTGTAATTCCTCCAAATTTTATCTCCTAGTTTATCTCCTAGTTTATCTCCTAGTACTAGGGTAATAAAATCCAACTTCCAGTTTTTCTTGAACCCTTACGTTTTAAGACTCCTTCTTTTTGCATTTTTGTTAAATGATAATCAACACCTTTAGTTGTAACTCCAGTAAGTTTTGATAACTCAACTCTTGTAATTAAGGGGTTAGCTTTAATCAATTGAATTATATGATCTCTGGAACTTATTCCCGAACTTTTCCCCGAACTTTTTGTAATAGTTCGCTTAAATACAACCGTAAATATCCCATCTGTTTTAAAGGTTGCTTGGGGCAATTTTTTGGCTTTTAGGGCATCTTGAATCCTACCAACTCCAGAACCTACTTGCTCCACCATGTCCATACGAACAAACAAGCCAAAAACCAAAGGGTTTCTACTGTGGCTTTTTGTTCCAAATTCTTCGGTAGAAATAGCACTGGTTAAACCTCCAGGGTTGCTTATTTCAACTCTGTCCTCAAATAACTCGATTGATATTTTTGCTCCTTTGTCGTAATAATCTCTGTGCGACAAGGCATTTATTATAGCCTCTTTAAAAGCTATTTCAGGAATTTCCCAATGTTCTGTTCTTGGGCCAGGACCAGATATTTCATAGCGAACATTCAGTTTCTTTTTGAGCCACTGCATGGCTTGATGGTACTGGTCAATCAATGGACCACCAAATATTTTATCGTCTATGATTTGGGTTTTGTTTGTTCCCTCAAACTCGGTAGTACGAATTACTGCTATGTCTATAAATTGCTCGGGTGCTTTACCAAAAAACAAGACTCCTCCGTTTTTCATTGTTCCATCTGGTAAGGTAAGACGCAAATTATTGATTATTTGTGAGGCAGAAACTGCTTTAGATAATCCAGCTTCTATTCTAAATTCATCAAAAAACAACTCGTCCATATCGTTATCTATATCAAAAGCTGGGCAAGGTGCTTCATCAAAATAAATACGGCTCGATTGCTGAAAAAAGTCACGCATTTCTTCTACAGTGGTTAGTTTTTGGCTGTTTGGGCCTTGCCTAACATATATACTACCCGAAAGTACGTAAGGCTTTTGAGTTCCTGAATTTACTTCTATTACCCAAACCTTTTTTCCTTGTACTTCTACCTCATACATTTGAGTTAGTAATTTAGGTGTAATTTCATTTAACGAGTTTTGAATAGCGGAGCGTTTCCCGTTAGGAATATCAACACCTATAACTTCATTATCATCATTTACACCAATAAGCAAAATACCACCAGCCGAATTCGCAAAAGCACAAATCTCTTCGCTTATTTCTTTTAGCTTATTAGGTAAACGAACTTTAAACTCTGCATTGTAGCCTTCGCCACTTTGTACTATGCTTTCTATGTCTTGGGAGGTGAGTTGGTTATTCATAAATCATATTATTTAATAAAATAAACTACTGCACAAACACATAAGCTTATTATCAATCCAAAACCATATACCTTTAGTATCAATTTGAATATCTCATATTTTCTAAATGCAATTTGGGAGTTTGTGATAATTTGTTTAATTAAGTCTTGTTCAAGGAGGTTTTCAACATATTT
>JAHDEF010000224.1:0-2072 GCA_020628975.1 Aquimarina sp.
AATTCATGCTTGGTGCATAATGCCAAGTCATATTCATCTGATCATAAGTACTAAAAGCAAGCCATTGCAGGAAATAATGAGAGATTTTAAAAAGTACACCAGTAAGAAAATTGTTGCAGAATTAGAAAAGATCAATGAAAGCAGAAGAGAATGGTTGCTCAAAGCTTTTTCAAAAGCTGGAACAAACCTAAAACGAATTCAAAAGTATAAAGTATGGCAAGACGGTAACCGTCCTAAACAATTAATATCCAATACGTTTATTCAACAAAAGTTAGATTATTTACATAACAACCCTGTACAGGATGAACAGGTGGATTTACCAGAGCATTATAAATATAGTTCTGCAAGAGATTATGCGGAAATAAAAGGGCTGTTGGATGTTGAAATCATTGAATAATAAGCTGGCGCGCGTTACAAACTAAAGCTGGCACGCGTTACAAACGCGCGCCAGCTTTAGTTACGATTTTTAATCTCTCTCATAGTTATTTAGAACAGAGGCTCAAAGTATTCTATCGAATGACCCCCAGCTAGCGCGCGGGAGAGCACGCTATTTATTATCCTTTCAATAACTTATCTCTACCGCTCATTCTATTTTCTAAACTATGAAAAACAAAATCGTACTACCTTGCATTAATTGAACAACAGCTGTAGGGGAATATTAACAAAACAATGGACGAGCACGCATTACCACAGGCTCATACTCAGAGTCATCCAACCGGAGACACTGAGAAGAGGAGGTTATCGAATCGAATCGAGAAGTCAAAGAACAGAAGGTTTACAACAAGCTCATATTATCAAGTCTGTCACTTTTAGAAAATAATCTAATTTACTTCCTCCATTTTATGTGTTAATATCGAGTAAAACAGCATAAAAATGGTATTTTGCATCATGTATTGGGCCATAAAATATAAGGTAAAAATAGTGCTCCTCCTGGCCATCCTTTGGTCAGGCGCAATACAAGCTCAAGATCCTTTGTATGAGGTCTATATGAATGAAGATTTTCCCGTACCATTTTTTAACGACATGCGTTCAGGGATTAACGGCGAACTGTTTTTTGAATCCTGGACAGGAGCAGTATTTTATGATGGTTACGAATTTAAAAGTTATGGATTAGAATCAGGATTATCCAATGCTGAAATTAACTCGAGTTATGTAGACCATAAAGGACGTTATTGGGTAGTTAGCAGCTACGAAATAGGATACTTTGAAAACCATAAATATTACGAAGTTAGTACAGATTTCGAACTCCTAAAACACTATTCCGTAGCCATTAATCAAATTGCGGTCGGAGTTAACGATACCGTTTATTTGGAATTAACTGAAGCATATACAAAAAGTAAATCTTTTAAGCTCTTCCATACCAATCATGGGAAATGGGATACCATAGTGGTTTCTAGTCCTAAAAGACTCTTATCTAGAAATGCACTTCATCCCGAGCAAATACTAGCAGAATTAAGAGTCGTTCATCATATTGAGAACCCACAAGAAAACAAGCATCAAATTGGAAAGACCTATGCTAAACTTACTTTCAATAATTCTTCAATTGATTCGGTTCGTATAAAAGAAATAGCGGGAAAAGTCTGGTACAAACGCTCATCGATTAGAACGTTTGGAAATAGAGGAGTATGTTTTGTTAATGGTACAGTTATCGTATTCGATGAAAATGGAATAATTTTTCAAGAAACCGTGCCAAAACTAATAAATGATGTCGATGTAATTGGAGATGAGGTTTTTGTCCTGATGCGAACTGGAGGAGTGGTGTGGTATCCTGATTTGAAGAGACCAGAGAAGCATAAAACCATGTTTCTTGATTATGAAGAATACAATGAAATTTTGGCCGTAGTTAAGGATAGATTTGGTGGTTATTGGTTTCTAACTTCTGGTGAGAAAAATCCACTGCTTTATGTAAAAGATCTTAACAGTCAGCATTATGAAACTAACCGAGGACTGCATGATCCATGGATAACCTTAATGAAAGAGTTAGACGGAGTAGTTTACGTTGGACATTCGGATGGTTCAGTAGGAGTTCTTACAGATTCCATAGAAGAAACCTTAATCTTGACTGGACAGGA
>JAHDEF010000224.1:2082-3099 GCA_020628975.1 Aquimarina sp.
GGCTTCATAGGGAAGTTCATGATTTTTGCGTTACAGATCAATACATATTGGCCTCAGATCATAGCCAATTGCATTATTTTGATAAAAAAACAAGTCAATATATTCAATCTAAACCACAAGGTGGTATTATTACTCATTTTTCAAAGTTTCAAGGAAACTCTTATGTTGGAATAGCAGATCATGAAGTTTTAAGAATAAGCTCAGACAGCTTGGAGCGCTTTAAACTGGAGGATAGCCACGTGGATGACCTTGAAACCTTTATTATACACGGAACCGATACTTTGATAGCTTCTGCAAGCGGATTATACCGTTACAGAAATAAAAAAATAACCAGATTTGATAATAGCCTTTTTTCCAAACAATGGATTAGGACCGCGTCACTAACTGGAGATAGTGTATTTGTGTATTATTCGTACGGAGCGGGAGCTAAATTCATAAAAGGTAGTGATACACTTTATTTTAATAAGGATAACGGCTTGATCAATGGATTTGTAAATGGCGTTTATAGAGATAAGGATGGCCTAATCTGGATCGCTACTGCAGATGGACTACAAACCATTGAGATCGACAATCACCTGAAATTAAAGAAAGTAAACCCAGGCAGATTTATTGGAAAAGAAATCCGAGGCATTTTTGAATTTAAAAATCAGGTTTGGGCATATGGATATGTAGAGTTATTTAATGTCAAACTCAACTTAGATGTCTTTAAAAATATTCCTATACGTATAATTAAAGTTGAGTATGAGGGTAGTATTCAACAAGGAGTCCATATGTTGAAAGAGAATAGAATTCATTTTGCTTTTCGGGAGCTTTGTTTTGATAAAGATCAAAAAATAGAATTTGAATATAAGCTGGAAGGCGAAAGCGATAAATGGGTTACAACCCAAGAACAAGGTGTTAATTTCGCAGGTTTACAATCAGGAGAATATCAGTTTTTGGTACGTATAAAAGGACAATTGGATACAACAGAACCAATAAAATTTATTGTGCCAACACCATTTTGGCAACGATGGTGGT
>JAHDEF010000225.1 GCA_020628975.1 Aquimarina sp.
TGTAGCTTATTTCTTGCAAGTAAGTACTCGTGATTATGAATATGCAGATTCAGCACGTAGTTATATAGGATTTAGAACCGTACAAGATTACTTAGGTACAGATATTACTGGAGGAGGTAAACCTGGTACTGTTGTTAAATAATTAGTTTAAAAGCCCCAACTTTTATTATATTTAATTAATACTTAAAAACTTAACTAAAAAGAATTTATTATGGCAAAGTCAAAAGCAGGAAAAAGATTCATGAATATGGCATACGGTTTAGGAGCCGCTATCGTTATTCTTGGAGCATTATTTAAAATTACACACATTGAAATTGGTCCACTTACAGGTAATGTAATGTTAACTATAGGGCTAGTTGTTGAGGCATTAATCTTTGCGATTTCAGCATTTGAACCTATTGACGATGAATACGATTGGTCAATTGTATATCCAGAATTAGCAGGTGGTCAAGGGAAAGCTAAATCTAAAAAAGAGGAGCCTAAAGATGTGCAAGGGATGTTATCTCAAAAATTAGACGGCATACTTAAAGAAGCAAAAATCGACGCTAACTTAATGGAAAGCTTAGGTTCAAGTATTCGTAATTTCGAAGGTGCTGCTAAAAGTATCGCACCTACGGCAGATAGCATAGAATCGCAAAAGAAATACAGTCAAGAAATGGTTTCAGCAGCAGCTAACCTTTCTCAATTAAATTCAATTTACCAATCGCAATTAGCAGCTACGCAGCAACAAAATGAGGCTAACCAAGCCATTGCAGTAAATGCTTCTAAGCTTAAAGAGCAAATGGAAAGCTTGGCATCGAACCTGTCTTCTTTAAATGGAGTTTATGGTGGAATGTTATCAGCAATGAATAAAAAATAGTTCGTTAATCCATTTGTTTAATAAATAGAAAAAATAAAATATGGCAGGAGGTAAATTAACTGCAAGGCAGAAAATGATCAACCTGATGTACTTAATATTCATTGCAATGTTAGCATTGAATATGTCAAAAGAAGTACTTTCAGCGTTCGGATTAATGAACGAAAAATTGGTCAAAGCAAATAAAGTATCCGAAGAGCAGAATGCTGCTTTTATGGATGGTTTAGAATCAAAGGTTGAAGAACAACCTGAAAAATATAAGCCGCTTAGAGATAAAGCCAAAGAGGTGATCACTATGTCTAAAGAATTAGAAACATACATCGATGGTATAAAGTCTCAAATGTTGGCGAGTGTTGATGATCCTACAGACTATGAGACTATGGATAAAGGAGATTTTCTAGATAATTATTTCTTTAGTCCTAAAGGTAATAGTGCTGCGGGTAATGAGTTTGTTTCTCAAATCAGTAAGTACAAAGATGGTGTAAAAGTTGCTTTAGGTGATGGATACCCTGAAATTATCAATAGTATTGAAGAGGACTTTTCTACTAAGCCTGTTACAAATCGTGATGGTGTTAAAGTTGATTGGTTAGATTATCACTACAAGGGTTTCCCATTAGTGGCTTCTGTAACTAAGTTAGAGCAAATTAAAGCTGATATTCAAAAGACAGAAAGCAAAGTATTATCTACGATGTTGAAAGGTCAGTTGGAGTCAGAGGTATCTTTAACTAACTTCGAAGCAATAGTGGTTGCTGATAAAACAGCTTTCTTTTCTGGGGAGCGTTTTAAAGGGAAAATTGTTTTAGGTAAAAAAGATAAAACTTTACGTGCTCACAAAGTAGTTGTTAATGGTAAAGAGCTTTCTTCCGACTTAATGCAAGACGGACAAACGATTTTAGATTTTCCTGCTGGTAACCCTGGTGAACGTAAAATTAAAGGTGAGTTTCAGTTTAAAGAAGGAGATTCTATTGTAACTATTCCAATCGAAAGTTCTTACTCTGTAATTCCTGCACCGAATGCAGCTGTAATTTCGGCAGATAAAATGAACGTAGTATATCGTGGTGTACAAAACCCAATGACTATTTCTGTTCCTGGTGCTTCAAATGTGGTCGCTAGCGCACCTGGTTTAAAGAAGTCAAGTGGTAGTAAGTATGTTATGGACGTTACAAGCTTAAAGCAACGTGAGGTTAAAATTAACGTTAAAGCTTCGGTTAATGGAAAATCGTTCCCAAGTAGCAGAACATTCCGTATTAAAGATATTCCTAGACCAGTAGGTACTGTTCGTGGTGAAGATGGTTCTGTGAAAATGACTAAGAATGCTTTAGCTATTTCTACAGTAGGAGCGATCTTACCTGACTTTGATTTCAATTTGAAATTGAGAGTTACAGGATTTAAAATAAAAGTACCTGGACAACCAACGGTTAGAGTTTCAGGAAGTAAATTAAACAGTCAAGCACGTGCTGCCCTAAAACGTGCAAAAAGAGGAGAGTCTGTTCAAATCTTCGATATCAATGCTAAATTAGCATCTGGTAGCTCTTATAGAGTGAAGAAAGTATCTCCTGTAATTATTGAATTGACAAATTAATCTATTTATGGTAATGAATGTTAAGCCGTTTTTAGTTTTTATTGCAAGCCTTGGATTTGCAACTAGTGTTTTTGCTCAAGCAAATGCGCTTAATGCAGATAATCCTGAGGAAATTGGTGTGAAAACTAAAGACCAAGTCGAAAAGGACAATGACCGACCTTTGGAGTATGGTTATGTGGATGATCGTGATGTGCTTTGGGCTAAAACTACGTGGGAGGCTATTGATCTTGATGAAAGAGTTAACTTCCCGTTGTATTATCCTATCGACACAGTAAATATAGGTTCTGATAGAAGATCTTTATATGATGTTTTAATCTCTTCGATTAAAAACGGAAAATTAAGTCATGTTTACACAGATTCTTACTTTACAGAGAAGCGTACACTTAAAGACTTAGAGGCTACCATTCGCCGTGTAGATACTACTGATTTAGGTATTGAGCAGTTAAATGCTGGTGAATCTGTTTCTGCTGAATTCATTGAAACACGTGAGTTAAGTGCACAAGATATTGCTGAGTATCATATTAAAGGTCTTTGGTATTTCGATAAAAGACAAGGCGAATTAAAATATCGCTTATTAGGTATAGCTCCTGTAGCACCTGATGTTAACTTTATTGATGATGAGGAACCTGATTTGGTA
>JAHDEF010000226.1 GCA_020628975.1 Aquimarina sp.
AGTAATATAGGGTGCAATAGCACATCAGGATTATTTCTCAAAATTTTAAATAAGTCATTTGTGTCATTTTTTGTATCTGTAACATCAAAATCTTGCAGTATTTCGTGCTGCTGATCAAATATATTTGTTAAATCCCCATCATAAGTATCTAAAATTTCTGCCCATTGTCTTTGGGTTAACGTATCTGACTGTGTATCAATTTCTAAAAGCGGCTTTTCTGTTTCTTGAAAATAAGCCAAACATCTTTTATGAGAATCGTTGTTTCGGTTGTAAATCAATGTCAATTGATCGGTATCTTTTAAAATCGCCATATTTATTTTTTATACAATTTCGCTAAAAAGAGACGATTTAATGCGTTAAATTAGAACAAAACTTAACTTGAATGCTATCTATACTTCTTGTTGCACATTTAATACTAGCAGGGCTATCGATATTACATCTTGTCTTATTTTCAAGTCGACCAATAAAAGCTATTTCGTGGCTATTATTTATCGTTGTTTTTCCAGTAGTTGGGGTAATTCTATATTTTATATTCGGAATTAATCGCCGTAAAAACACCTTCTTACCCTTAAAACAGCAGCGTTTAAGAAAAGCATTTGACGAAAAAATAGATATCAGTAAATGGAAAGGTGAACATCGTTCGAATGAAATTCATAAACTTTCAAATCTTGTAGAGGCAAGTTGTCAATTTTTTAAGCATGATGATACTACCGTACAAATTTATAATAAGGGAAATATCATGTTCGATGACATGCTAAAGGCTTTAGAAGAAGCTAGAGAATTTGTGCATATTCAATATTATTTATTGGAAGAAGGAAAACTTTTAGAACGTCTTCTTGAAGTTTGTATAAAATTAGTAGAAAAAAACGTACAAGTCATCATTCTTTACGATGAAATAGGAAGTTACCAATTATCGAATGCTACCATCAATAAATTTAAAGCAGCTGGTGTAGAAATTTCCCCAATTCTTCCCTTAAAATGGGGTACCTATTTATATACACTTAATTTTAGAAATCATCGAAAAATAGTTATTGTAGATGGTACAATGGCTTTTACTGGTGGAATGAATTTTTCAGATAAATACATTAGCGATGTCGACGATTTGGGAATTTGGAAAGACATGCATTTACGATTAAAAGGGGCAATCGTAAAAGATTTACAGGTACTTTTTGCTACAGAATATTATTATGCTACTGATGGAAAATCCTTGTTTAGTAGTGATTATTTTAAAGAACTAAAAAATACTACTAACAATACTACTAACAACACTAGCACTCAGTTAGTTTCTGGAAGCCCCGCAGATCATCATCCAAATATTATGCTTCAATATGTACAGATGATTTATAATGCTGAAGAAACCATTTTTATATCTAATCCTTACATTATCCCAAATTCTCCATTAATTGAAGCTTTACGAAATGCGACTTTAAGGGGAGTTGAAATCAATTTGTTAATTCCAAAATCATCGGATACTTGGATTGTAAAGTATTGTATGTTTTCTTTTTTTGAAGAATTACTTTCTTGGGGAATCCATATTTATTTGTACGATAAAACATTCATTCATAAAAAAGTAATAACCGTTGATGGAAAAATTTGTTCGATCGGATCGGGAAATTTTGATCATAGAAGTTTTGAGCACAATTTCGAATCGAATATTATTATTTATGATAAAGACTTAACTCAAAAAGTAGATAGCTGGTTTATTGAAGATGGCAAATTATCAAAAAAACTAGAGTTGGCAACCTATAAAAAAAGACCTGTTGGTAGAAAACTTAAAGAAGGTTTCGCTCGATTTTTTAGTCCTTTATTATAAGTAGCGATTTCTTAAATTTTAAATTTCAAACCAGCCCTAACATAAAAGGTATTCGTATCATTTATTGTTAAAACATCTTCTCGGTTTTTGTCTCGTAGTCGAATATCGTTAACAACAGTAAAACCACCGTAAGTGTATAATAAAATATGTTTCGTAAAAAAGTGTTCGTAACCAAAACCTGCTAGTACAATAGTCATTGAAATGCTATCAGCTTCTAAATTTCCTTGTCCCTGTGCAAAAACGCGATTGTTTTGAATATTAGCAAAAAAACCATCTAAGGTTACCAGGCCTTGAAACACATTTCTATCATTCAGGTAGTATTTTATATTTGTTTTTGGCACGCCTGCCGTGTATGACCAATTTTTGTCAAAATGTTTAAAATAGTTCACGAAAGGAAGGGGGAGTGGTACCCCAGCTGTATTCGAGTAACGCATTCCTAAAATTAATCTCCAAGGCTTTTTCAAGCCATCATTTTTTTTGTTTTTTATAAAGAAAACGGAACCCGTACCAATAAAATCGCCACCGACTACTTTATTATTTTGAAAGTTTGAAGCCAAAATAACACCCCCCTGTACAGCAAATCGCCAATCTTTTTTCATTTTAAAGGTGTAGCCGAGCCCTAATTCATAATGCTCAAAATCATCAAGGCGGCTATTGTCAAATGGAGTAGGGTCATTGTACTCAAAACTTACATTGCGATACTCAAGTTTAGGCACTAAATAAGATCCCTTTTTCTTAAGTTTTAAAGGAACATTTACAAAAGTTCTAAACCTCCTAAAATCATTATCGCTATCTCTTTGAGGGAAATAAGTGTATTCAACCCGTGTAATATCTGTTACTTGAGCAGCTAATGAAAGTGGTAAAAAGAAATATATTATTATTTTTTTGAGCATATTCTTAATGATTTTATGAAATGTGTAAAACAGATGGTTTTTGTTCTATTGAAACATTTACTGCTTTACAGAAAGTTTCTTCTAAACTAAGTTATACCCTTATTGAAATCTTGAAACAAGTTTTGTCATAACACAATTTGTATTAGTAAAGAGTAGACTTCTATGAATTAATATAATACATTCTATTTCGTCTCTTTAAAATTTATATCTCAAACGAATAGATTGTTGATTGAAACCTAAAGCCGATTCTATTTTTAGGTTAGAATTCTTTTTTCGGTGTAATCTAGGGACTAAAATTCCTGAAGCTGCACCAAGTGCATATCCTAATATTACATCTGAAAGAAAATGACTTCCTCCTTCA
>JAHDEF010000227.1 GCA_020628975.1 Aquimarina sp.
TTCCATTCCAATTTAAAATGACAATAGCTAATTCTTTGTACATAGATTTAAAAGTATTCAGGTAAGTCTCTTAAAAAATGATAGCATTTATTTTTGTAATCTATTATTGCGTAATAATGATTTATTCCATTTGTCACCATTAAAAATTGACCATTCAATTCTAGATTGTATTGTGCTATTTGATCGAAAGTAGCTTGGTTAATCGTGACTTTGGGTGCTTTGCATTCTACAATTAAAAAAATACTACCATCATTTTTATATACCACAATATCGTAGCGCTTTTTAGTTCCGTTAAGTTCGATTTGTTTTTCTACATTAATTAAACTTTTTGGGTACTTCATATTTGTAATTAAGAAATGGAGCACGTGTTGCCGAACCCATTCTTCTGGGGTTAGTACCAAATACTTTTTGCGAACCAAATCGAGTACAGTGGTTCTATTTTCATTATTTTTGACTTGAATCGGATAGCTGGGGAAGTTCAATTTTTCCATTATTCAATATTACTAATTTTCAGCAGGAATTGTAGCATTATAAATGACAGAAGCTAAAGCAATATTAAAAGATATTAGAGATAAGAAGTACAAACCTGTGTATGTATTACATGGAGAAGAATCTTATTTTATTGATACGATTAGTGATTATATTCAGAATAATGTTTTAGAAGCGCACGAAAAAGATTTCAACCAAACTATTATGTATGGGAAAGAAACGGATGCAGGTCAAATAATGGCAGCGGCTAAGCGATTCCCTATGATGGCAGAACGTCAGGTAGTAATTGTAAAAGAAGCACAAAATTTAACCAGAGAATTAGATAAGCTAGAAAGTTATTTTTCAAACCCTATGGAAAGTACCGTTTTAGTTATTTGTTACAAATACAAAAAAATTGATAAGCGAAAAAAAATAGCAAAACTAGCAGCTAAAGCAGGAGTTCTATTCGAAAGTAAAAAGCTCTATGAAAATCAAGTAGGCAGCTGGATTGAAGGTGTGCTTAAGTCTAAAGGCTATAATATTGAACCGAAAGCCACTTTTATGCTTGTGGAGTTTCTAGGAACAGATTTAGCTAAAATTAATAACGAACTTCAAAAATTACAATTGGTTTTACCTAAGGGTACCACTATTAGCGCCAAGGAAATTGAAGAAAATATCGGAATTTCAAAAGATTTTAATGTTTTTGAATTAAATAAAGCTCTAGGACAAAAAAATGCCAAGAAGTGTTTTACGATTTGTAATTATTTTTCTGCTAATCCCAAGCAACATCCGATTATTCCCATTATAGCATTATTATATAATTATTTTTCAAAAGTCTTATTATATCACGGTTTAGCCTCAAAATCTGAAGATGCCGTAGCTAAAGCATTAAAAGTCAATCGTTTTTTTGTGAAAGATTATGTGCAAGCTGCGCAATATTATCCGATGCGAAAAGTAAGTGGAATTATTTCAAGTATAAAAGATGCCGATTTGAAGGTCAAAGGGGTAGGGGCGAGCCCGTTTGCGCAGCAAGATATCCTAAAAAGTTTATTGGTCGAAATACTAAACTAGTAGTTTGTAGATGTCAATAGTTTGTATTGAATCATTAATAAGGAAAAACAATCGTATTTCATTTATTCATAGACGTTCCTATTATATCTTTGAATAGTCTAACCAAAACATAGAAATCATGTTACAAGAATTAGAATCAGATAGCTTACAAGAAATTATAAATTCGAATGATACCGTTTTAGTACAATACTCTGCGACTTGGTGTGGCAACTGCCGTATCATGAAGCCTAAATTTAAAAAATTATCAGGTGAGCATGATGCTATTCCATTTGTAATTGTAGATGCAGAAAAGTTTCCAGAATCAAGAAAATTAGCTAACGTAGACAATTTGCCTACCTTTGCCGCTTTCAAATCAGGGGCATTAGCTAATCAAGTACAGACTAATAAATTTGATTCCTTAAAAGAGTTAGTAAATGAAGTTACCAATAATTAAACATCTTACAGGTTTCATCGA
The DNA here is from genome assembly GCA_020628975.1 of Aquimarina sp. Taxonomy (GTDB): domain Bacteria; phylum Bacteroidota; class Bacteroidia; order Flavobacteriales; family Flavobacteriaceae; genus Aquimarina. Next base: position 1,994 of record JAHDEF010000227.1, read on the forward strand.
AGAAAATGATGAGGATTTTGTGTTAGAGTCTATTGAAACATTAGAAGCTTTAACCGAAGTATCGTCATTAAAGGATGAAGAGTTGGATATCATCGGAGAGTTAATTTCTAATATGTACGGTGCTATTGAAGTGCAGAAGTTAATCAAAGACGGGAAGTCTCAAAAAGAAGCTTTAAATACGTTTATGCAGCGTGTATTAGGTGCAATTGATAAATAGTTTTTTCAAAATAAATTAAAATAAATCCAGAATTGTGAAATATAAATTCTGGATTTATTTTTGTGAGCTATATATAAGTTATGAGCAGTACTCAAAATTCAGAAGATTTTTATAAAAAGCTAAAAGACCAACTAGAAGCAGATACCCAATGGCCTAGTTTATATTTATACAAATTTATTCTTCCAAGTACTAGTACCCAAGAAAAACAGTTAACATCAATTTTTGATGGACTAGGAGCTGTGATTAGTACAAATTTATCTAAAACCGGTAAGTACAAAAGTTTTTCTATAAAAGTGCGTTTGAAAAATCCAGATGCTGTAATTTCAAAATACAAAGAAGTTGGCGCGAAAATTACCGATGTAATTTCTTTATAAATAGCCACTTATTATTTTGTTAAAATAAATTCGCAAAAAGTTACATAAAATCTAAATAAAAGGCTTAAATTTGCAACCGCTTCAAAAAAGCGAAAGTTCATAATTTTTATGGAAAGGAGAGGTGGCAGAGTGGTAATGCAGCAGCCTGCTAAGCTGTCATCCTTCGGGATGCCCGGGTTCGAATCCCGGTCTCTCCGCTGTTTTCGGGGTATAGCGTAGCCCGGTTATCGCGCCTGCTTTGGGAGCAGGAGGTCGCAGGTTCGAATCCTGCTACCCCGACTAGTTAAATTTGATCTTATTTTAGATTGAATTTATGATGTAAAGTTTGGAATTTTGTTTTTAAATTTGCATAAAAAATGTATTATTGTAGTATAGCAATATCTACAAAGTTTACGTAGAAACTAAAAAACTACGGGCTCTTAGCTCAGCTGGATAGAGCACCTCCCTTCTAAGGAGGCGGTCGAAGGT
>JAHDEF010000228.1 GCA_020628975.1 Aquimarina sp.
AGTAGGTAGAGTATTTAAATCGGATGCAATTTACGATGCATTTAAAATGAATACCATTCATAAAAACGCTACAACCTCTTCAACTAATCAACAGATTAGTGTTGTAGCCAGAGCAATTAATAATTACTAAAAATTACCATCATGATACAGACAGCACAAAGTACCGAAAAATTAAGTGATATTTTCAATTCTATTTGCTCTCAACTTGAGGGTAAAATGACAGAAAATTTTGGAGAAATCATTATCGACGTCAATAATAAATTGGGACAAGGATATGTAAGAGGAACGCAAGTTCTTAAAAACAAACTTTTTCTTGAATTCAATTTAAAAATGAATGAAGATGTAACCATTTCTTTAGCAGAATTAGAATTTAATCCTGTACATTTTTTCTACTGTGAAAAATCAAGTGTAGCCATTACAGTAGGTCATAATTACGATGAAAAAGAATTAAATGAATTTCAAACGGCTATTCTTTCTGATAAAATAGCAACAACAAACTTGAATTTCAAAGCTGATCAGCATATAAAAGCAAGTGTTATTTCAGTTTGTAAGCCTTATGCAGAAACCCAATTTTCGGAAGTGGTGAAGCGTATACATGAGCGTTTTCAACCACAAAAAGGCACAATGTATTTCTACTATAAAGGTTCATATAATGTTAAAGTGGCAACTACTTTAGCTGAAATACAACAAATTCAAGAAAACGAATTAGTAAGAAAATTATATTTAGATGGCTTAGTTCAAATGATATTAGCTATGGAAATAAAACATCACACCGAAGATATGATTAACGAAAATGAAATTAACGGGAAGTTAAACCGTAAAGAATTAGCTGCCATTAAGGAAATGGGAGAACGCATCAAAATGGAAGCAGATTTACATTACAATGTAGAAGAAATTTCTATGGAATTAGGTATTCCTGCTGCCAAATTACAAGAAGGCTTTAAGCATCTTTTTGGAAGAACAGTAACTGATTACATTAAACATGTACGTTTAGAAATTGCTGAAGAATTACTAAAAACGACTGATTTAACTATTTCAGAAGTAGTTTATACGATAGGTTTTAGCAGTAGAAGTTATTTTTCTAAAATTTTTAAAGAAAAATACCATTGTAGCCCAAAAAGTTTCCAAGATAGTATTAAACAAAGAGCTATTAGCGCATAATATAAGGCTGTCTAAAAAGCTGAAAGTCCTCTAAATGAATATTGAGCGAAGCCGAAATGTGAATTGATTATCAACTCATATACAGGTAATGACTAACGCTCAGCCTTCGTTTATGATACTTTTTAGACAATCTCATACACATAAAATTCAATTAGTTAGGTTAAGTTGGTTAGGTAAGGGGAAGATAAACGTATCTAGTTTGCTTCCCCTTCTTTTTTAAATGACAAATCATGAAAAAAATATTATTAATTACATTTTTGGCAAGTAGCTTATTTGCATGTCAAGAAACAAAAAAAGTTACTGTTACATTATCTGCTACCGAAGGCAATGAGGTGGAAGGCACTGTAATTTTTGAACAACATGACGAGTTCGTGAGTATGACTGCTAAGTTGTACAATGCTACCTCAGGAAAACATGCCATTCATATTCATCAAAATGGCGATTGCTCGTCACCTAACGGAAAATCAGCAGGTGGTCATTGGAATCCCGAACAGCATAATCACGGAAAATGGGGGGAACAAAAATTTCATAAAGGAGATATCGGTAATTTTATAATCGGCGAATCGGGCTCGGGGACTATTACTAAAAAAACGGAATTGTGGTGTATTGGATGTGACGATCCTAAGAAAAACATACTCGGTAAAGCAATAATTGTTCATGCAGGGGCTGACGATTTCAATTCACAACCAAGCGGTGCAGCGGGTTCTCGAATAGCTTGTGGTGTTATTGAATAAATAATTTGAAGAATTAATTCAAGCTTGTTTACGCTATAAATTGCTATATTGCTATAAGTTTCAACCAAACTTAGAACCAACATCGAGCTATGAACCTTATTTATTTTGAATAAAAAATTCAGAATAAAATTATCAGTAACCCTAAACTGAAAGCTCATGAGTACATTATTATTTTTAAACACTGCTTTGGTTTCAACAATCGCAGTAACGACACCCAAAACAGCACATGCTATAACTTATGCCGAAGCAGTGAACATTGCCGGTAAACAACGAATGTTATCGCAGCGAATAGCAAAATCATTTATATTAACTTACTTGCATTCTTTAGATGCCACAACCTTTGAAGAGGAACTCCATCAGTCTATAAAAGAATTTGAACAAAATTTTTTGTTGCTCAAATCCAATTTCAGCACTACTTCTAACGAAATCTCAACGTTGTTAGCTATTGAAAATGAGCAGTGGTTAGACTTTAAAAGTCGTTTAAATTTAGATGATAGCCCAAATATTTCACTAATAACATCTAAATCTAATAGCTTACTAAAAGCTTGCCACAATTTAACGGTCGCTATTGAAGTTCAAGCAGAAAAGCGCGAAATTTCTTTAACCCCAAAAAGAGAAAAATTAAGCACTGCAAAAGCGATTAATATATCAGGTAGACAACGCATGTTATCACAACGTTTAGCGTTGTATTACACAGCTTACACAGCAACTAAAAGTAATATTGCGCTTAATGAGGTAAACAAAATTCGATCATTTCAAACAGACGAATTAACCTTTTTACTTTTTGAAACTGACTATAATAACGCAATTCAAGAAAAATTTAAAGCAGTAACCTTACTATTTGAAAATCTTGATATTTATTTAAAGGAAAATGCCGACTTAATTAAAGTGGTTATTATCTGTAATCAGATTACCAATTTATATGATGAAATTACCTCAAAATATAGTCAAGATTACGATTTAAAAGTAACCTTAAACTAACTAGGGTTTCTTTGATTTATAGCTTTTAAGTAAAAGCCCTTTGTAAAATAAAAAACCTGTAGCTCATTTACGAACTACAGGTTTTATTTGTTTTAAACCAACTTATTAATAGGTTTTCATTTTCTCTTTTTGTTTATCTAATTGATCGTTTAAATGGCGTACT
>JAHDEF010000229.1:0-1156 GCA_020628975.1 Aquimarina sp.
GTATATGTAACTAAAAAGATTTTTTTAATCGATCTAAAGCCACTTTATTATCACGATCTTTTATAGTTTCACGCTTATCGTATAATTTTTTACCCTTTGCCAAAGCTATGTCCATTTTAGCATATCCTTTTTCGTTTATAAACACTTTTAAAGGCACTATGGTAAAGGTTTTTTGCTGCACCTCTTTCAATAATTTTTTTAATTTTTTTTTATTTAAAAGTAATTTACGTTCCGTTTTGGGACGGTGATTAAAATAAGTAGCATGTGAGTATTCTTGAATGGTCATATTTACTACAAATAACTCCCCTTTTTCGTTGAATTCACAAAAGCTTTCTGCAATACTAGCCTTACCCTCACGGATAGATTTAATTTCAGTACCGCGCAGTACCATACCTGCAGTGAAGCGATCCATTAACTCATATTCGAATCGCGCTTTTTTATTGAGTATGTTTATATTTTTTGACTTTGTATTTTTCATTAGTTGAATTTAAAAATTCAAGTATTTTATATTCATTGAATTACTAGCTTTAGTATTAGCTAGTAACTAATTGACAATCTATGTAATTACAATATTATCACTTTCGTGATACTTAATTAATTTTAATGGATGTCTGTAATTGGCTACACTATTTAAAAACTTGTCATTGCTTGCATAACAAGGAAACTCATCCTATTTATTTGTATGCTAAACGAGATTCTGAAACAGGTTTTGGATGATATAATTCTTATTAGAAGCGATTCCAAATATTCCATTTAAATTTATTGGTGAAATTAGTAAACAATTCAAAACTAAAAATGCTTTTTTAACTGGAATGTATAAAAAAGCAGCGCCCGAATATAGGAATACGGACGCTGCTTAACCAACTAACTAACTTAAACTAATCTGAACTATTATGATAATACCAAATTATGTGCCAAAGATATAATTTAACTAATTATTTAGCTCATTTCTAAATACAATTTTTTTGTTAAAACTATCAATTAACACTAATGATTGTGGATTTATTTTGCCAGATAATAATTCTTTTGACAATTCATTCAACACCAGTTTTTGCAGCGTTCTTTTTACGGGCCTAGCTCCGTATTCAGGTTGATAACCTTCGGCTGCAATTAAAGCCTTTGCTTCCTCAGTTGCATCAATAGTAATACCTTGTTG
>JAHDEF010000229.1:1166-3018 GCA_020628975.1 Aquimarina sp.
TTGTGCTAACATTTTCGAAAGCCCTTTTAACTGAATATCTACTATTTGAACAATATCCTCTTGTGTCAATGGGCTAAACATTAAAATATCATCAATACGGTTTAGAAATTCAGGCCTTAATGTTTGTTTCAATAAGCCCAACACCTCTGTTTTAGCTAATTCATTTGCAGTGAATTCATCTTTTACAGTATTGTGTTTCTCTTGAATAATATGGCTTCCCATATTTGATGTCATTATAATTATCGTATTTCTAAAATCGGCAGTTCTACCTTTGTTATCGGTAAGTCGCCCTTCATCTAATACTTGCAATAAAATATTAAACGTATCAGGATGCGCTTTTTCGATCTCATCGAGTAAAATTACAGAATAAGGTTTTCTACGTACAGCTTCCGTAAGTTGGCCGCCTTCGTCATAACCCACGTATCCAGGAGGTGCCCCCACTAATCGGCTAACACTATGACGCTCCTGATATTCACTCATATCTATTCGTGTCATCGCATTTTCATCGTTAAATAGGTAATTCGCTAAAGCTTTTGCTAATTCTGTTTTACCGACTCCTGTAGTTCCTAAAAACAAGAATGAACCAATGGGTTTTGTTGGACTTTGCAACCCAGCTCTACTCCTACGAATAGCATCACTTACTGCTTCAATGGCCTGCTCCTGCCCTACAACTTGCTTGTGTAATTCTGCTTCTAAATGTAACAGTTTCTCTCGATCGCTTTGTAGCATTTTAGTAACAGGAATACCCGTCCACTTCGCTACTACTTCAGCAATATCTTCATGAGTTACTTCTTCCTTAATTAAAGAAGTTTCCGTTTTTTCTTGAGAATCAATTTCAAGCTGCGTCAACTTTTCTTGAAGTTCTTTTATTTTACCGTAGCGCAGTTCCGCAACTTTTCCATAATCTCCATTTCGTTCAGCTCGATCTGCTTCAACATTTAAGCTTTCGATTTCTTGTTTGTATTGCTGAATTTTATCTACAACCTCTTTTTCACTACTCCATTTTGAATAGATTTCATTGCGATCTTCCTTGAAATTTGCCAATTCAGCATTAAGACTCTTTAGCTTTTCTTCATCATTTTCTCTTTTAATCGCCTCTATTTCTATTTCAAGTTGCATTATTTTTCTATCAAGCACATCTAATTCCAACGGTTTAGAATTGATTTCCATACGCAGTTTCGAAGCGGCTTCATCCATAAGATCGATTGCTTTATCGGGCAAAAATATATTAGAAATATAGCGTTGCGATAATTCTACAGCGCCAATGATGGCTTCATCCAAAATGCGGACTTTATGATGTGTTTCATATTTATCTTTAATTCCCCTTAAAATTGAAATAGCACTTTCTGTATCGGGCTCATCCACTATCACTTTTTGAAAACGACGCTCTAAAGCTTTATCTTTTTCAAAATACTTTTGGTATTCATCTAGGGTTGTTGCACCGATGGCTCTTAACTCACCACGTGCTAAAGCAGGCTTTAAAATATTAGCAGCATCCATAGCTCCCTGTCCACCACCAGCACCTACTAATGTGTGGATTTCGTCTATAAAAAGAATAATATCGCCGTTGGCAGAAGTTACTTCTTTTACAACCGATTTTAAACGCTCCTCAAACTCCCCTTTGTATTTAGCACCAGCAATTAATGCCCCCATATCTAAAGAAAAAATTTGTTTTTCCCTTAAATTTTCAGGAATATCGCCGCCTACAATTCGATGTGCTAAACCTTCTGCGATAGCTGTTTTACCCGTACCGGGTTCACCCACTAACATCGGATTGTTTTTAGTGCGTCGCGATAAAATTTGTAGTACTCTACGAATTTCATCATCTCGGCCAATAACGGGATCTAATTTT
>JAHDEF010000230.1 GCA_020628975.1 Aquimarina sp.
TCTGTAGTTTGAGTAGGCTTTTGCAAATCCGAAGGAACTTCGTAATTATAATCTCTTTCTTTTTCTCCTGGTTCCCCTCTATAATAAGCACCTGAGCGTTCTTTCACCTCGGTTATTATAAATTTCACCCTACCACTACCACGAGTACCATTCCCCCCAATATAATCGTCTTGTACTAACAGAAGGGCTTTAAAGGCACTATCTACTAATTGTAATTCATTATCAGACTGGGTTTGAATAATAGAAACAGATTGGGTTTCCTCACTTGATTGCGCTTCCTCGCTTGATTGGACTTCCTCTTCTGATTGACTTTCCTCACCTAACTGGGATTCTTTCTCTTCCGTTGCTTTTTTAACATGTTCGTACTTATCAAAAATGTTAATTACAATACTTAAATCGAAAGTAGCACCTGCAGGTACTCGTTCCAATTGTCGAGGCATTGCACGAGCGGTAATACGGTCAATTACAACTTCTGTTTTTACTTCTGTATAAGGTAAATCAGTATTTTTAAAAGCTTTCAATCCTTTGTCTGATAATTTGGCATCTCTCACTATAATTCGGGAAGGGCGTTGTTTGTCTTTTTTGCTACCTTTATTAATGGCTGTGCCAAATAGTTTCCCTGAAATGGTATCAGGATCTTCGCTTGGTCCATTTTGCACCGAATTTCCCATCGGTGTATTACCAATAGTTCCATGTGCTAATTCTATAAGACTACGCATTTTACCTTTTAAAGAACTGCCTGGTATATAGGGTTTCCCGTCTATAGGATTTCTAATTACCGAACTATCTACACCTCCTATTGACATAGCTGTATTAGTGCCACCAATGTGCAACCCTGTTAAGGCTATTATGCTACCTTTAATAATTACCTTTTTTCTAAGTTGATAAGTAACTTGTTTATTATTTGACATGTTTTATGTATTTGAATATTTTTTAGAATTTAAATTATTGCGACTCTTTATTTAAGAACTTTTTTACCTCCATAAGACTTGTGATAAGCGAGAATTGCTTCTGTTAAATCCACAAAATTTTGGAAGCGTATTATTTTTTTCTTTACCTCCTTATCCTTTTCGTCTACATTAAAAACGGCATGATGTGCTTGTTCTAAAACACTTTTAAAAGCTTGGATGGTAGAAGTTTTATTTTTCGCAACAACTCTAGCTTCAGCATAAGCTAATTTGGGTCGAAGTAGTAAAAAAGCGGTTTCTTGCTCTTCAAACTTATCTGCATTGCCATTTACTATTTGTTGTATACGCTTAATTTCTCCGAATACATTACGTATCTGCGAATTAGTGAGTGCATTATCTCCTGCTGCATTCCCTCGTAAATCGCATAAATATTTTCCAAACTCATCAGCGTATTCAATGCAGTCGTTGTCAATACGTTTACTTATCCAATCGGTCTTAAAATCCTTTACGGGATCAAATTTGCCTGTTCCATTCATAACAAAAAGTTTATGTTTATTTAATTATTTATTTTAATTCTTTGTCTTTTCTTTCCATTTCTGCCCAACGAGCAGCTACCGTTAATAATTCTAAAAAATGGTACTTACTATTGAGTTTTTCGCCCTTGTAACGTCCACAAAATATACTTTCCTTTAGCTTTTTCACATAATTTTCAGCATCCGAATCTTTATCGCAACGCTTTGCAATTTGTGATAAATCGTAGGCTAAATTCCAACGCCAGCGTTCGGTGGCATTTGCACCTAACTGCTCTTTACGGGCTAGGTAGTTTGCTTTAATTCGATTTAAAATACCTGCCGATAATTTTTCTCTACCTCCTTCTCCATCCCCAATATGATGAAGTAAATTATTTTTTAATTCTTCCACAATCGGAAATTCTGCTTTCCAATTAAGGGGGAAGTTTAATAAGCAGAAACTATTTTTTTCTTTATACTTTTGTTCTTCCTTTTGTTCTTCCTTTTGTTCTCCACTAGTTAGGTCTTTAACTTTGTGGTTTTTAGCGGCATGTTCTGCGTCGGCAGCAAGTGCGGCTCCACGTACTAAGGGATATTTGTGAGTTACAATTGTAATGCCTCCCGATAAACTTAATTCTTCGTTTTCACAAGTATAGGTATGAAATGCTTCCTTAATTAATTTAGCAAACTCAATGGTATCATTCCATTTACCAACAATAAATAAATCGTCGCCGCCAGCATAAAGGATGTAAGTATTTTCGTTTAGTTTTATTCTTTCGTCTCTTTGTTGTTCTTCTCCTTCTTTTTCCTCTTTATGTTTGCCTGCCCACATTGTATTTAAATAGCCTTTAAAGAAATAATCTAATTGCCTACTTAAACTGGTGTAACGAGCTAGTGATTCGTGTAGGTTTTTCGTATCTTGTTCTTTACTTTTCGTGCTTGAACCCGTATCAGGAGGTAGTGATTTAGATTTTAAGCCTGTGCTAAAAATCTTGCCCAAATTATCTACATCCATGCGTAAAAAAGCAACGCGTTTAAATTTACCTTTATTTAATGGGTCGTCTTCATCTACTCCTGCTAATTCGGAAAAATCTTTGATGTATCCTGTTTTTTCACTAATCGGAAAATCGTTGCCGCCATATAACATAAAAGTATAGGTATTATTAGCAAGCATTTTTTCGTAAACAAAATTTTCGGGATTAAAACACAATACATCTACAACTTTATCAATATTTTGTGCTAAAAGTGCATTTAGCTTTTCTTTATTTTTAATCAGATAATAATTTATAAGCAGTTTTTTCTCTTCTATTTCTTTGTTAAATAACTGATAATTTTTGATATCCGCTTTATATAGTTTTTGAGAAGTTGCTAAAATATATTTCGTGCCTTTCAAATTCCTGCCTAAATCAATTTGCAATTGCGTAATAGGCAGTATGTGCTGGTCTGGTTCATTAGGAGTATCCTTGTTTAGAATCAAAACACTTTTATCATCTTTCATTTTTTCAAATGCGGCTTCACTATCGGCTATAATTTCTTTGCCAGAAATAGCATCTCTTTCTTGAATAACTCCTGCTTTAGCTGGCTCAAAAAAGTCG
>JAHDEF010000231.1 GCA_020628975.1 Aquimarina sp.
AGAAATCATCAATGCGAAAACTCAAAATTTCAAGGAGTTCCACCGTATTGATCAACTTTTGGCAGAACGCTACGAGCAACAATTAGTTGATATTCAGCAATGGCTTAAAATTACCGAATGGAGCCAGCAGCAAATGAGTGTTGCAACACTAAATAGTATTCAAGCTAAACTTTTTGAATTAGAAATTATCGATAAAAAAGTAGCTAGTAGTTCTCTTCAATGGTAAAGAATATGTTTCTTTGCCCCTAAAATAAAAGCTGAATGAGCGTATTAAAAGCAGGCTTAGAAAAAAGAAGTAACCATAGTTGTGAGTTATGTGGTAATATCGAAAATTTAAGTATTTACGAGGTGCCACCGACCCCGAAAAAAGTGACCTTAAACGAAAGCCTTTTTGCCTGTAAAATTTGTATCGATCAAATTGAAAACCCTGAAACGGTAGAAGTCAATCATTGGCGATGTTTAAATGATAGTATGTGGAGCGAACATTTGCCCGTTCAAATTGTTTCGTGGCGTATGTTAACGCGGTTGAAAAATGAAGGCTGGCCTCAAGACTTGTTAGATATGATGTATTTAGAAGAAGATGCACTGGCTTGGGCGAAAGCAACAGGTGAAGGTGATGATGATACCAATAAAATAATTCACAGAGATAGTAACGGAGCTATTATAGAAGCTGGTGACAGCGTAGTACTTATAAAAGATTTGCCCGTTAAAGGTTCAAGTATGATTGCCAAAAGAGGTACTGCTGTTCGTCGTGTTTCTTTAGATCATGAAAATGAGGCTTATATTGAAGGAAAAGTAGATGGTCAGCAAATCGTAATTATCACTAAATACGTTAAAAAAATATAAATTCGTATTGTTTAATACAGCGTTTTCGAATTCAATTTAATTAATAGTACACATAAAATGCAGCAAAAAAACACCTTTCAGTTCATATTACCTTATGCGATTGCGCTATTTAGTATTCGTTTGTTTCTCGATATTATTATCAAACAATTTCAGTTGGGTTATCAAGGAGAAAGCTATGGCGGTTTATTGGCTTTTGCCATAGAAGTTGGTGTTATCTTTTACACCACCTTTAAATATAAGCAGTGGTTAAATGGCGAAATGAAATTTGCAGAAGGGGTTAAAATAGGGGTAAGTTTAATGCTTTTAGTAGGGATTTTATTTTCTACATATCTTTTTATACATCATACATTTATTGACCCTACCTACCAAGAGCGATTGGTGGCACAAGCTAATGCCATAATGAAAGCCAATAGCCCAGAAGTTGATACGAGTCTTTTAGAAAATAAAGATCCAAATGCTGTATTAGGATTTGGAATGAGTATTATAAAGTATATTTTTATTGGGGCTTTAGGCGGAATTATTAGTGCGGCTATTCTTAAAACAGAAAAATAATGCTTGATATTTCCATTGTTATTCCTTTATTAAATGAAGAAGATTCTATTGTAGAATTATATCAATGGATTAAAAAAGTCGTTGATAAGGAGGAATATAGCTATGAAATTATCTTTATCGACGATGGAAGCACCGATGCCTCTTGGAAAAAAATCACACAGATTAAGCAAGAAAATGAAGCAGTAAAAGGTATTCGTTTCTTGAAAAATTACGGAAAATCACAAGCCTTACACGCCGGTTTTGAAATCTGTAAAGGTAATGTGGTCATCACCATGGATGCCGACTTACAAGATAACCCTGAAGAAATACCAGCACTTTATCATAAAATTATTGTTGAAAAATTTGACCTAGTTTCAGGTTGGAAAAAAAAGCGCTACGACTCAGTTCTCTGGAAAAATATTCCTTCTAAGCTTTTTAATTCTGCTGCTCGACTTACTTCGGGTATTAAATTACACGATTTTAATTGCGGTTTAAAAGCCTACAGTCAGCACGTAATTAAAAACATTGAGGTATATGGCGAAATGCATCGCTACATTCCCATACTTGCCAAAAATCAAGGATTTGTAAAAATAGGCGAGCAAGAAGTCAAACATCAAGCCAGAAAATACGGAACTACTAAATTTGGGGCAGAGCGTTTTGTTAATGGTTTTTTAGATTTAATAACTATTTGGTTTATATCTAAATTCGGAAAACGACCAATGCATTTTTTTGGTTTAGTAGGTACATTGATTTTTTTAGTAGGGTTCTTTTTAGTGGTATATTTAGGTGTCGACAAATTATATGTTAACACTACTGGACGATTAATTACTGATAGGCCACAGTTTTTTATCGCACTAACCTGTATGATACTTGGTACACAGTTTTTTTTAGCAGGTTTTTTAGGAGAAATTTTACTTTCTAATAAAAGTCGAAAGCATAAAAGATATAAAATATCTGAAGCAATTTAGTACCTCCTTTTTTACTTTCAAATTGTTACATTTGCAGCTTAAATTTATTACATGAGTGTGTTAAGTCCTGAAATTATTGCCAATTATACCGAGTGGTTAACTCCTGTTTTTGATACAGAAACTCAAGAGACCATAAAAGAACTAGTAGCCAACGATATTACAACTTTAGAAGATAGTTTTTATAAGAATTTAGAGTTTGGTACAGGGGGTATGCGTGGTGTTATGGGCGTAGGTACCAATCGCATTAATAAATATACCTTAGGTAAAAGCACTCAGGGACTTAGTGATTATTTAAAAACACAATTTAAGGGGGAAACTATTAAAACGGTAATCGCTTACGATTGTAGGCATAATAGCGATACATTAGCTAAAACTGTCGCTGAGGTTTTTGCAGCCAATGGTATTGAGGTGTATTTGTTTTCAAGTTTACGAACGACTCCTGAATTATCTTTCGCCGTTCGTCATTTAAACTGCCATTGTGGTATTGTACTTACGGCTAGTCACAATCCTCCAGAATACAATGGTTACAAAGTATATTGGAATGATGGCGGTCAATTAGTACCACCTCATGATAAAGGTGTTATCGATAGTATCAATATGTTGAAATATAGTGATATTAAATTTGAGGCAAATCCGGCTTTGATTCAGTTGATAGACGAAGAA
>JAHDEF010000232.1 GCA_020628975.1 Aquimarina sp.
GAAGGTAGAAGGTGTAGAAGGTAGAAGGTAGAAGGTAGAAGGTAGAAGGTAGAAGGTAGAAGAAAATTGAGTAATTTTCTTATACCTTCATTAAAAAAATCGAAAAATTATTAAAATTCCTTCGAAAAATTGACAACGATGTTTATATCATATTGATTTAGGATCAACCCAAAAAGTTGCTAACAAGTAAAGTTACCCTCATATGCACGGAGGTGGACTCCCCCTCAATTAAATATAATGCTTTCCATTTAAAAGAATGAATTTCAATTCATATAGTTAAGGTAATTGTATTCAAGCTGAAAACTTGTGGACTAGCATAGCGTCATCTTGATGGAAAACAGGATCTCGTTGAATATGTCTACACACTTTAATTAAAATTCTTGATGAGATCCCTCAACTAATGCGGGACGACGAAAACTAATGATTAGTTTATTGAAAAATATCTAAAACAAGATTTTTAAACATTCCATAACTTTTGGGTTGATCCAAGAATGCTTCTCTATAAATTTTCAAAATTCGGGGAGTAACACACTAAATAAACAAAATTGAATACCAACATTAACCATAAAATCCTATTGTGATCTGAGGTGGGAATACGAATAGTTACAAGCGTAAAAACAAATAATTTTAAATATTACCTAAAGCCAAAATCGCTCTTTATACGCTCCGCTTTTTCATACATAATATCTTTGGTAAGAAAAGATACTTCTTGTAGTAAAAAACCGTTTTGATAAGTTCGCAGAGCTTGCTTCGGCTTCCCTTGCTTTTCGTAAACTAAACCTAAAAAATAATTCCCCAACATATGTTCTGGATATTCTTTTCTAGCTAACTGACCAATTCTTTCAAGCTCTTCCCAATTTTCACTACGCTCTAAGTTTTCTCCTGCAGCTATAATATCATTTACTCTAATTTTCTTTTTTACTCCAATCTGATTTTCAATAAAATCATATTTATTTACCAAATAATCGTATGCCGAGGTTTCTAATTGCTCAATTGTTTCTTTGTATTCTTTCTTAGTAATTGGCCTGTAAATTGAAAAAATATCTTCTAACGCTCTTGGAATACCTAAGGCTACTAGCGAATAATGAGACTCGTCAGCAAAATTATTATATGAATATCTAAACATATTGTTTTCTATACCAGCAAGCCTTTTGTTCAACTTTACAATACTAGACTTCAGACTTTTAACATCATTCTTACTAGTTGCTAAATAGTACCAAACAGGCTGATTTACATTTTCCAAAGCTGTGGCTATTCTATCAGACATAGTTGGTGCAAAGTCAGGACTTAGTGTTACAAATGCATGAAATGTTGGCGAACCATTTATTAAAAAATAATTGATAAAGTTAGCAGTTATGTCATGACCTATTATGATTTTAAATGGACTTAAGCGATAATCGACTTCTAAACTAGGCACTAATTCTTTCTCAATAAAATCGTAAAAATCTTTACCTGAATAATCTAGTAAATTGGTGTTGGTATCGAATCTAGAATCTTTTAATCTTGTTTTTTTCTGATGAATTCCTACCACAACACACTCCGGAATATCATCCCAATACGAGAAATAATTAACATCGCCACTTGTGGGGTCAAATATATAATCACCATCGAGTGTCAGAACTAACGGATATTTAAACCCTGGTTTGCTTTTAAAACTTTTCGGCAGCCGAATACTTATTTCTCTTGAATCTCCTAAAATTTCAGAATACACTTTTTTTGTCAACAACTGAGCACTAACCGACAAAGAACTTACTATAAGAGATATAAGTAATATGTACTTCATGAATTTTGTGTTTTTAAGATTACGAAATCTATATATTTTAGTTTGTATTGCTACTTAGAGCGTTGAAATATACTTTTTTTTTACCAAAAAAAGCGAAGTATAATAAACCTAAGCCTCCAAATACGATATTCAGCAATGTTTGCGATGTCCACAATAGCCAACCAAAAGCTTCACCACTAGTATTATCTATCCCGAAAACAAGTAAAGCCGAAGCTATACTAAAAGGAAAAGCTCCTAAACCTGCATTCGACAATGTCATTGCAAAAGAACCGATAACAAAAATTACAATAATAGTAGCTAATGTGATTCCACTAGTATCCTTTAATGCGTATTTAGCAACAAAAAACATAGCAATATAGCTCAACCAAATCAAAACGGTATAAAAAACAAAATATTGCTTATTAGGCATTTTTTTTATACTCGAAATACTTTCAATAAGTTCTTTAATAAATTGAGTAATTTTTGATAATTTCTTTATTTTTATTTTTGGTAAAAGCTTAAATACAGCATAGGTTACAATCGCTAAAACCACAAAAATTATCAAGGTTTTTAAAGGATTGATATTGAATTCCTCTAAAAAATCGAGTATTAATTTCGAATTTAACAACACACTTAATCCTGTGACCGACAACAACATCACTAAATCTACCAAGCGTTCAGTAACAATTGTTCCAAATAATTTTTGAAAAGGTATGCTTTCTTTTTTATGAATCAATGTCGCCCTTAGCACCTCGCCTGTTCGAGGGATTCCTAAATTGGTTAAATAACCAGCCATGATACTAAAAAAAGAATCTACTTTGGAGATTTTCAAATTCATAGGGGCTAACAGAAAGTTCCATCGAATGGCACGTACCCAATGCGAAAACAACCCAATTAACATAGAAAACAGAATCCAACCTTTGTTAGATTGCAAAATAGCTTCCCATATTTTTAATCTTTCTGCTTCTGAAATTCTTCCTAAACTTAACCATATAAAAAACGATGCTACAGCTAGCATCGATAAAGCGACTAAAATATTTTTTAACGACTTACTCAAACTATTTCAATAAATTCGTTGATTCATCAGGAAACACGATGGCTGGCGTAAAGGTTTTAGCCTCTTCAGTCGAAAGCATAGCATAAGTAATCAATATTAAAACATCACCAACAGCTACTCTTCTTGCAGCTGCACCATTTAAAGTTATCTCACCACTATTTCTTGGGCCAGGAATCGCGTATGTTTCT
>JAHDEF010000233.1 GCA_020628975.1 Aquimarina sp.
CGTTCATAAATATGATAGTCAACGATTAAGTGTTTTTCATTCTATAAAAAAAGAAATAGAGAAAGGGCGTCAAGTGTACATTGTTTATCCATTAATTCAAGAATCGGAAGCGATGGATTATAAAGATCTAATGGATGGTTACGAGAGTATATCTAGAGATTTCCCTAAACCTAACTATCAAATTTCGATTGTACATGGGCAAATGAAGCCTGAAGATAAAGATTATGAGATGCAGCGGTTTGTAAATGGGGAAACGCAAATCATGGTAGCCACTACAGTTATTGAAGTTGGAGTGAACGTTCCCAATGCAAGTGTTATGGTTATTGAAAGTGCCGAACGTTTTGGCTTGTCACAACTTCACCAATTGCGGGGTCGTGTAGGACGTGGTGCCGACCAAAGCTATTGTATTTTGTTATCGGGGGTTAAGCTTAGTGAAGACAGTAAAACACGACTAAATACGATGGTACAAACTAATGATGGATTTGAAATAGCTGAAGTCGATCTGAAACTTCGAGGGCCAGGCGATATTATGGGTACCCAACAAAGTGGGGTGCTAAATTTAAAAATAGCAGATATTGTTAAGGATAGTCAAATCTTAAAAATAGCAAGAGATTGGGCACAGCGCATTTTAAAAGAAGACCCTAATTTGCAATTACCAAAACATCGAATGATAAATCATGCTTATCAGCAATTGGTGCAACATAAAAATATTTGGAATTATATTAGTTAGTAGAGTTGTTTTTAGAAGGCTCTAAAACCCAATGATTGTGTTTGAAATATTGCCAAGAAACTGTAGCTAAATCTACTTTGGGATCTATAAGTGTATATGTCGTTTTTTGATTTACGGTCGTTTTGTTTTTTACGAAAACTTTAATGCTAATTTTCTTTTCAGCATATGCTTGTTTTAAATGTTGTGCAAATTGCCAAATCATGTCAGGTTTTCCTATCATCGACCGAATTTGCTTCGGAGTTAAGTATGCTTTTAAATTAACGAGCTCTTTATTTTTGCTACCTTCTTTTTGAATAAAAAAATGATTATAACCCGATTTTGAACGTAACATCATACGCCAGCTTAATCGGTGCCCTTCTTCAGTATACAATACGTTTCCCTCAATAAGCCAATGTCTAAGTGGTAAGCCAACTTGTAGCAGCAACCAAATAGAAATCCCTGAAATTACCAGCTTAGAATATGGAAATGGAGCAGCTTTTGTTTTTTGTGTTTTAGCTACTTTAGGGTAAAACCATTTTCTAATTTTTTCACTCGGAAAAAAGAATAGCATAAAGCCTAAGGCTAAATAAGGGAAAATTCCGATTTGTAATACAAACGAATTGTACAAATGAAAAAACACAGCTAAAACGAAAGCTATTTTTCGAGTGGGTTTCCAAAGTAAAGCGGGAATGATTAGCAAATCGAATAAAATACCAAACCAAGTAATTACTTGATGCGTCCACGACTGTTGTAATAATTCGCCCACGAGAGGAAGGTTACTTTTGGAACTCATTAGGTTTCTCGCTACAGTACCATCTAGCCAATCGGGATATATTTTTGCAATAGCAGCAAAGGTGTAAACAATAAAAAGTTGAGCTACAATAAAAAACCATATCCATTTGGGCATCCATTCTTTTTTTTCGACTCCTCGTTTCGATACATCAAAAGAAAGATCTTTATGTGCGGGTAGAAAACACATAATAATAGCCAAAAGCCAAAGTAAGTAATAGTGATTGTTGTAAGCGCTTTTCTGCATTAAATATACACTACCCCATAGTAGTGCAAATGCAATTGTAGCTATTCTGTAAAAAGATCCTAGCATAATACAAATGCCACAAATACCCATAATTACAAAATAAAAATACATCCCATTACCAGGTAAAGGTTGTAGAAAATCGAAGCCTATAAAATGAAATGTAAATTGGGGGTCGATTAGTACACGCTTAACCCAACCTGTAGCTATAGCACCCCAGCTTTCACAGAGAATTAAAAATCCGAATAGTATTCTGAAAATGATTAACGGACTATTATCTGTAGCTTGGAATAACCAACGTTTCATAGCGCCTTAAATAAATTCAGCTAGATACTCGCGAGCAAAATCTTCGTCTTGCGACATAGCTTCTTTTAATTCATTTAAAGAATCAAATTTTTGCTCCTCACGAATGCGCTTCAACAAGCGTATTTGAATATTCTTGTCGTAGAGATTAAGGTCAACATCGAAGAAATAGGTTTCAATAGTTTGTTTTTTTCCACCAACAGTAGGGTTAAAACCTATATTCATCATTCCGTAATAGGTTTTGTTGTCAATACACGATTTAACAATATAAACGCCGTTTTTAGGAATAAGTTTATAAGTTTCATTGATGTGTAGATTAGCAGTAGGGTAGCCCAAGGTTCGGCCAATTTGTTTTCCTTTCACTATTTTTCCGGTAAGCATAAATTCATACCCCAAATAACTATTGGCTTTTTCAATTTCACCTTCTAGAAGCGCTTTTCTAATTTTGGTAGAACTTACAGCAACATCCTCTATTTCTTGTTTTGTGATTTCTTCAACTTCAAAATCAAAATTATCACCATAAACTTTTAAATCGTAGAGGTCGGCTTTACGACCTTTTCCAAAACGATGATCGTAACCAATAATTACTTTTTTAGCCTTTAAATATTTTGCCAACATTTGTTGTACATATTCTTTGGCAGAAAGTTGTGAAAACTCAACGCTAAAAGGGTGAATAACTAAGTGGTCAAGGCCTATTCCCTTTAAAATTTGCGAGCGTTCCTCCATCGTATTAATCAGCTTGATATTTGCATCTTTTTGCAATACCATGCGAGGATGAGGAAAAAAAGTCAAAATAATAGAATCTAAGTTGTTATCAGTAGCAACCGAAATTAATTGTTCTAAAATTTTTTTGTGACCAATATGTACACCATCAAAAGTTCCAATAGTTACAACACTACGTTTTGGGCTACTGAAGGTGCAAGCGTTTTCGTGCTTTTTCAAAAGAAATCAATTTGTA
>JAHDEF010000234.1 GCA_020628975.1 Aquimarina sp.
GATCGATTAGAAGAAGTAGGTAAAAATATCGATGCCAATGAAGGAGGATTTAAAGATGACGGTAAGCAATTACTTGGCGATTACATTACTAATGAAGAATTATGGGCGTGTACCACATGTAATGCCTGTGTAGAGGTTTGTCCTGTTAGCATAAGTCCATTATCTATTATTATGGATATGAGACAATATTTAGTGATGGAAGAAAGTGCAGCACCTACGGAATTAAATAATATGATGTCGAATATAGAAAATAACGGTGCACCTTGGCCATACAATCAAATGGATCGTTTAAATTGGGTAAAAGAGTAAATTAAGCCCTCTTTAAAGTTAGATTTTTATTCAAAATAATCGAGAGATAAAGTCATTGAAATAGATAATAATGTATATCCGTAATTAGTAATACTATATCCGTTTTCGTCATTTCTTGCTTGACAAGGAATCTCATCTTACTGATTTTTATATCCTTAATGAGATCCTGAAACAAGTTCAGGATGACGCAATCTATATTATTAGTGATTATGGGTATTCAACAGATAATACATATAGCTGTAATAAGAGAAATTACTACCTACTGTTTATCTAATATGAGTAAAGAAAACCTAATCATAACAGCATTATGAGTGAAGAATTGAATGTACCAGTTATGGCAGATTACTTCAATGCAGGCAAGCAACCAGAAATTTTATTTTGGGTAGGTTCTGCAGGAAGTTTTGATGATCGTGCAAAAAAAATTACTAGAGCATTTGTTAAAATATTAAATAAAGCTGATGTTAATTTTGCAGTTTTAGGAACCGAAGAAAGTTCTACAGGTGATATTGCTAAACGTGCAGGAAATGAATTTTTATTTCAAATGCAAGCGGTTACCAATATAGAGGTATTAAATGCTTACGAAGTTAAACGCATAGTCACTTGCGACCCACATTCTTATAATTGTTTAAAAAACGAATATCCTAGTCTAGGTGGTAAGTACGAAGTAATTCATCATACGCAGTTTATTGAAGAATTATTAGCTTCAGGTCGATTGAAAGTAGAAGGCAACACTTATAAAGGAAAAAAAATTACATTTCACGATCCTTGCTATTTAGGAAGGGCAAATGGCGAATATGAAGCACCTCGAAACGTATTAAATAGTACTAATGCTAAGCTTACAGAAATGAAGAGAACCAAGCAAACAGCATTATGTTGCGGAGCAGGGGGAGCACAAATGTTTAAAGAGCCCGAAAAAGGAGATATGGATATCAATATTCTACGTACTGAAGATGCTCTTGAAACGAAACCAGACATCATCGCTACAGGTTGCCCTTATTGTAACACGATGTTAACAGACGGGGTAAAACACAAAGAGAAAGAAGCTGAAGTTACGGTACTTGATATAGCGGAATTAATTGCTAATTCTTAAAAAGCTTTTTATCATCAAAAGCAAACATGAAATGATTGTTTACATTTAGTATATCTATAAGGGAATAAGTAGAAAAAACTTTTATAACTCAAATAGAATACTCAATTTTACCACTTTATAGCGCAAACCAAAGAAATGAGTAAAGAAATTTTCCTATTAAATATTTCAGGACAAGATAAACCAGGCTTAACATCAGCATTAACAGGTGTTTTAGCGCAATATGATGCTAAAGTATTAGATATTGGTCAAGCAAATATTCATGACACGCTGTCTTTAGGAATTCTATTTGAAATAGAATCAGGTAAAAAATCGGCAGCCGTTTTAAAAGATTTACTTTTTAGAGCCTACGAATTAGATATTAAAGCCAAATTTAAACCGATTACTTCTGAAGAGTATGAAAACTGGGTAGGGCTTCACGGAAAAGACCGATATATTATTACCCTATTAGGAGAAAAACTTTCTGCGGAGCAAATTTCAGCAGTCACCAATGTTATTTCTGAAAAGAAATTAAATATAGATGCTATAAAGCGCTTAACAGGTCGCTTATCATTAGTAAAAGAAGTAGAATACCCGAGATCATCTATTGAATTATCGGTAAGAGGTCAAATTGAAAATAAAGCGGAATTCACGGAGAAATTCATGCAAATTTCACGTGATTTAAACGTAGATATTGCCTTTCAAGAAGATAATATTTTCAGAAGAAATAGACGTTTGGTTTGCTTCGATATGGATTCAACGCTTATCCAAACTGAAGTTATCGACGAATTGGCAGAACTTGCTGGTGTGGGTGCTAAAGTTAAAGCCATTACCGAGTCTGCAATGCAAGGTGAAATCGATTTTAATGAAAGTTTTAAACGTAGAATGGCATTGCTAGAAGGTTTAAGCGAAGAAGTTTTGCAAAATGTAGCAGTAAACCTACCTATCACAAAAGGAGCTAGAAGGTTAATTAATACCTTAAAACGTTATGGGTATAAAACGGCTATTCTTTCAGGCGGATTTACCTATTTTGGACATTATTTACAAAAAGAATTGGGCATTGATTACGTTCATGCCAATCAATTAGAAATTAAAGACGGGGCTTTAACTGGTGGTTATATCGGTGAAATTGTCGATGGAAATAAAAAGGCCGAATTTTTAAAACAAATTGCTGAGAAAGAAGGTATTTCTATAGAACAAACACTTGCTGTTGGAGATGGCGCAAATGATTTACCAATGCTAAATCTTGCTGGTTTGGGAATTGCTTTTCATGCAAAACCTAAAGTTAAAGACAATGCTCAAAGCTCTATTTCAAGTATTGGATTAGATGGAATTCTTTATTTGTTAGGCTATCACGATAGACATATCGATTTGGTAAAACCTGAATTAAATAAAGAAGCTGCAATGTAATTCGGATATAAAGTGTATTGCATCCAAAAATTCCCTTAGTACTATAACCAATCAGTTATAGTACTAAGGGAATTTTAATATAAATTCAGGTGTATTCTTTAGTGAGAATCGATTACGTGTAGTAAATCTCCTTTTGCGGTTAATCCCGATTTTCTCCATACAGGATTTCCTTTTTTATATAAAAT
>JAHDEF010000235.1 GCA_020628975.1 Aquimarina sp.
GTAACAAAAACGATTTCTTTTGTTAACAATTTAACAAGCAATTTATCAATACATTAAATTATTATAAGTGAAGAAATCCCTCTTGATTTTCTTCTATTACATGAATAAACTAACTTTACTTTTGGAATATTCGATTTTTACAAATTATTTATGAAGCGAGAAATTATGAAGACTGACGATGGATCTTTCACCATTCATCTTCCAGAAATTAATGAGCATTATCATTCTAAACATGGAGCCTTACAAGAAGCCCTTCATGTATATATTAAAAAAGGATTACATCATTTACTGTCTGAATATTCTAAAACTTCTATAGATATTCTTGAAATCGGATTGGGTACAGGACTAAATGCTTTGCTAACATACGTATTTGCCAAAAACCATCAACTACAAATTAATTATACCGGCGTTGAAGCTTTCCCTATTAATGAAAGTGAATGGCAAGCTATGGATTATGGAAATTTTGTTGAAAAAGGTATTTATAATGCTATTTATGAAGAAATTCATCAATCAGCTTGGGAAGCAAATAACACTATAGATCCTTTTTTTTTATTAAGAAAAGAAAAAAAAAAATTTGAAGACATCCAAGATGTTGCTGCCTACGATTTAATTTACTTTGACGCTTTTGGTGCTCGAGTTCAACCCGAATTATGGACAGAAGAAATTTTTAAAATAATGTTTAACGCTTTAAGAAAAAATGGCGTAATGGTAACTTATGCGGCAAAAGGCAGTGTTCGCAGAGCAATGCAAGCTGTAGGATTTGAAGTAGAACGCCTTGAAGGCCCTCCTGGAAAACGCGAAATGCTACGCGCCACTAAAATTTCATAAATTTGAAAAAAATGTAAACTTCTTAAAAGTAATCCTACTTAACAGGTAACTTTTAAAATCAATTATATAACAAAATGAATTTACCATCAGAATTAAAATATAACAATGAACACCAATGGGCTAAAATTGAAGGGGATATTGCATATGTTGGTATCACTGATTTTGCTCAAAGTCAACTTGGAGATATTGTTTATGTAGATGTAGAAACGGTCGATGAAACGGTTGCCAAAGATGAAGTATTCGGATCTATTGAAGCCGTTAAAACAGTTAGTGACGTTTTTATGCCATTAAGTGGTGAAGTTATTGAGCTCAACGAAAAATTAGAAGATGATCCTGAGTTAATAAACACCGATCCTTACGGCGAAGGTTGGATTATTAAAGTTAAATTTTCAGACGTTTCCGAATTTGATGATTTACTTTCAGCAGATGACTATAAAAAAATAATAGAAGGGTAATTCTTCTACACATTGTAGATTTACTTTTAAAAATGCATAAATCAAAACGAAGCAAGATAGTTACTTGCTTCGTTTTGTTTTTTTTCTTGATTAATTATAGGTAATTTGCCTTAAAATTAGATTAAACTTTAAGAAAAGTACCTTGAAAAAAATCATATTGCTTATTCATTGCCCCGATCAAAAAGGGTTAATCGCCAAAGTAACTAACTTTATAGCGCATTATAATGGAAATACTGTATATTTAGAACAACACGTTGATGCCGATGCTAATGCATTTTTTATGCGTTTAGAATGTGAATTTGAAGCAGGTTCAAGTGCTTTAGAAACTTTTAAAGATCGTTTTGCTATAGAAATTGCTACGCCAATGGAAATGCAATGGGAGTTATTTGATCCTGAAGTGCCTCCTCGAATGGCTATCTTTGTTTCTAAATATTCGCACTGTTTATATGATATTTTAGGGCGTTACGCTGCTGGAGAATTGAATGTAGAAATTCCTATTATTATTAGTAATCATGAGGATATGAAAAGTGTTGCCGAAAGTTTCGGTATTCCTTATGCATACATTCCTGTAAAAAAAGACAACAAACCACAAGCGGAAGCAGAACAGTTTCGTATTCTTAAAGAAAATAATGTGGACTTTGTAGTATTGGCTAGGTATATGCAGATTCTATCTGCTAATTTTGTTTCAAAATACACCAACAAAGTAATTAATATTCACCATTCTTTTTTACCTGCTTTCCCTGGCGCCAAACCTTATCATTCTGCTCATCGCAGAGGAGTTAAACTTATTGGAGCAACATCGCATTACGTAACTACTGATCTTGACGAAGGACCAATTATTGAGCAGCAAGTTGTAAAAGTATCGCATACTGACACTATTGATGATTTTGTTGCTAAAGGTCGGGATGTAGAAAAAATTGTACTCTCACGAGCTATAAAACAACACATACAACATAAAGTATTAGTGTACAATAACAAAACAGTAGTTTTCAGTTAAGAAAACTTTCTAAAAAAATTTAAGATGAAAAAGATAATAGTAGTCACCTTAGCGTTTTCTTTATTTAGTTGTGCAGAATTACAACAAGTGGTTAATAATTTACCCCAAGGAACTATTGGCCAAGGACAAGGCTTAAGTAATGAATATATTGCAAGCGGTTTACGTGAAGCTTTAGATAAAGGTATTGATGTTCAAGTTTCAAAACTTACCGCTAAAGATGGCTTTTTCAAGAATAACCTTGTGAAAATCTTACTACCTGAAGAATTACAACGTGTTGATAATTCTTTACGAAAAATTGGCCTTTCTAAATTAGCCGACGAAGGTTTAAAAGTACTGAATCGGGCTGCTGAAGATGCTGTGGGTACTGCGACTCCCATTTTTGTAAATGCGGTTAAACAAATAACATTTGCCGATGCTAAAGATATTTTACTTGGCGGTAACAATGCAGCTACTACCTATTTAAGTGCCAAAACAAGAACTTCATTATACAGTGAATTTAGCCCTGTAATCAATAATTCTTTAGGTAAAGTTGGTGCTACCGAGGTGTGGTCAAACATTATAAAACGCTATAATAATATTCCTTTCACACAAAAAGTAACTCCTGATTTGACTAACTATGTTACTGAAAAAGCATTAAGTGGAGTGTACACAATG